>CAMVYG010000005.1 GCA_947171615.1 uncultured Clostridia bacterium | reverse complement strand
TCTCTATTCGCTTCTTAAAAATAAGGCTCTGCCTCGTTTTTATTAGAAACCGCGCCGATCAGGAACGGCTTCTTAAATTTCTTTATTGAACCAGTGTGCCAACATTTTCCCCTGTCACAGCCCGAACGATATTCTGGGGGTCTTCAATGCTGAATACCAGGAACGGAATATCCCTGTCCTTGCAGAAGGAAGCTGCCGTCATATCCATGACGCCCAGGTTCTGATTCAGCACATCCATGTAGGAAAGCGACTCATACTTTACAGCGCCGGGATTCTTCTTGGGGTCGCTGTCGTACACGCCGTCTACCATAGTGGCCTTCAAAATCACGTCCGCATCGATTTCAGCAGCCCGCAAGGCGGCGCCGGTATCTGTGGAGAAAAAAGGATTTCCTGTTCCGCAGCCAAACACCACTACCCGGCCCTTTTCCAGGTGACGCACCGCCCGGTTGCGAATATAGGGCTCGGCTACCTCCTGCATGGCAATCGCTGTCTGCACCCGAACATCCAGCCCAAGCTGCTCCAAACCGTCCGCCACACCCAGGGCATTGATGACGGTGGCCAGCATTCCCATATGGTCGGCCCTGGTGCGATCCATCTGCCCGCTGCTGCGGCCCCGCCAGAAATTGCCGCCGCCTACAACGATAGCCACCTCCGCACCCATATCCACGCACTGCTTAACAGGCTTGCAGATTTCCAGCACCGTATCAAAATCGATCCCATGCCCCTGCTTTCCCGCCAGAGACTCGCCGCTGAGTTTCAACAGAATTCTCTTATATTTGGGTACCATGTTATCCCTCCGTTTCTAAGATCTCACAAAGTCGCAAAGCAGCATGCAGCGCTTCACAGCCTCTCAGTTTTATACTTATCTCTATTTTACATGATATCCCAGTCTTTGTAAAGGTGAAAATACCCATCTGCGGAAAGAAACGGAAAAAGGCGGAAGAAGCCTTCCGCCGCATTTCTTTTTTCATAAATTTTCTGTTTTTCCTTTCAGCGAAGTCGCTTTCCCGCAAGCTGCCCTTCTTAAAGCTTATCTGCCGAGCTCTTTTTCTCCTCCCTTTCTCTGGTCCGGCGGCTTCCCCGCAGCGCCAGAAGCCAGCAGATCCCTACCGTCAATACCACATAGGCCAGAATAATTGCAAGATACATGGATTTCCCTTCCTCAAGCATCCGATTCTTTCTCCTTCTTGAGACGGCACAGAAGCAATGCGCCGTCCTATATTTTATGGATCTCTTCTTTGTCCCTATGACCGGTTCTGCCAAGGCACTTCCCAGGCAGACATATTTTTTAAAGTGAAGCGCGCCTGAGCCGTTTTACGATCCGTACTGATGGTATCGTCCTCCTCCCATACGCCCAGCCGACAGATTTGAAAGCTTTCTTCGCATTTCAGTCCTTTTCCGGGGACTGGAATCACCGTGTACACGCCGAAGGGAAGCCCGGAAAGCTCTCCTTCCAGGGACAGCCTTCCCCCTTCCGGATCAGCTTCCAGAAAAGCGGTGCGGTAAAAGGTTTCTCCGGTATCGCACTTTAGGGAAAACAACATGGAAGAATTTCGGTTTAGATCTACCCCCTCCCCCGCCTGCGCCTTGATTTGAATTTTGCCTGTGATGAGACGGATACGATAGAAGGCCGATTTTTCCGTGACCTGTACCGGAGCTCCGGCGGAAAGCGCGCCCTCAGAATCAGGTCGGTAGGTGATCCGAAGGCGGTAAGCAGTATCGTCCTCCGGCTGCAAAGCATTCAGCTGTTTCAGTGAACCAATAGGATCGCCCTGCTCTGTTTCCCAAAAATAGGAGAAGCTTCCGGTTTTTCCTTTTCCAAACCAGGCAGGCTGTGGAGAAGCGATCATCGCGTCTTCTATGCTGCCGTCTTTTCTCCAGGTTCTCACCCTTTCTCCCAGAAACAGCTCTGCTTCCAGATCGTGTACCTCCAGCACCAGGGGAACATTCACTGACGTTCGAGTCAAAGGAGAAATCTCCTTACCGGCCCGGTATAACCCGCTTCCTTCCTGATCGGTGGCGACATCGTTGCCGCCGGGAAATTCCGGCCTGGCCTGAAATGCTACAGAAGCGGTCCAGGCGGCTTCCTTCTTCCGGGGCAGCGCCACCTCCCAGGAGATTTCCCAAGAGCCGTCCTGTCCTTCCAGCAGATGAGCTCCTTCTCCCCGAAGCCGCCTTTGTTCCTGTTCCGTCAGCGTAAAGCGGGGGTCCAGACGTTGAACCACCTCTACCGCAAGCACGGCTCCGATCTCCCGCTGCACCTGTGCCAGATACCCGCTCAGTTCTCCCCCGATTACATAGTGGTGGGTGGAAAGGGGCGCAGAGGACATGGACTGCCAGAATTCTTCTGCCTCCTCCGGCGGATCTCCACACAAAGAAAGGGTATAGCTTCTGGCGCCTGTTTTGCGAAGCTCCTGAAGCCGGGTAAGCGCCTCCGTTCCCTGATCCGCCCAATCTCCGGCAGTTACCGTGACCAGATACAGCGGGCGTTCTTCCTGCCCGTTTCTGTCTTTTACCAGCTCTTGAGTCCGCTTTAAGGCCTCAGCGTATTCCGGCGTTTCCGTGCCGGAGACTTTCTGAGCGTTAATTACTTTTTCCAGAGCGCTTTGGCCCGAATCGTCCAGAATTGTCAGCGCCGCCTGCTCTTTGCTTCCTCCAAAAAACACCAAACCTGCCCGGGAATTGGGAGAAAGCTCTCCCAGCCCTTTCAAAAAATCCAACGCACCTGCCCGCATCTGCTCCAGGCGCGTGCCGCTTTCTTTTTTGTAGGAAGCATCTTCCTTCATTCGGGAAGAGGTTTCCAGCAGCAAAATCACATCGCAGGGCTCTGCCTCGCGGCTGATCCAATCCTCCGACCACACCTTGTAGTCCATTTGAAAAGAGCGGTCTGTTTCGTCCAGCACGGAAACGCTTTTGCTGCTTCTGACCCCGGCCTCATAGTCCAGCGCTTTTGCGGGCGTTCTCACGCAAACAAGAAGGCCTGCCGCCAGAAAAAGCAGTACCGCGCTTTTTTGCCAATTCCGTTTTATCATGCCTGCCCTCCTTCCCCTGTCTCAAAGCATGTCTTATCCTACAGAGTATACTCCTTAAAAAGCCGGAATTCTGTCAAAGCATGGGTGGGGAGCCGGGAGTTTTTCCACAGGAATCACAGGAGCGCTGCACCCCCTTTTTTCTTCTGATTCCCTTTGTTCGTCGTCTTGCCTAAAAGATACACATATGCTATAATAGCAGGGTTATCTTTTCAGAAACCGCACAGTCTTTTTTAACAGAGGACGCAAACGCACTCTAAAACAGCGAATTTCCCGTGAGGAGCTGACTTTCTTGGCTAACTATAAAAACGAAATTGAACGCCGCAGGACCTTTGCCATTATTTCCCACCCGGACGCCGGTAAAACTACGCTGACGGAGAAATTCCTGCTTTACGGCGGCGCCATTTCTCTGGCAGGCATGGTAAAGGGAAAACGAAATTCCCGCCATGCCGTATCAGACTGGATGGAAATTGAAAAGCAGAGAGGCATTTCCGTGACCTCCTCTGTAATGCAGTTTGAATACCAGGGCTTTTGCATCAATATTCTGGACACCCCCGGCCACCAGGACTTTTCCGAGGACACCTACCGAACCCTGATGGCCGCGGATTCCGCCGTGATGGTGATCGACGCCAGCAAGGGCGTGGAGGCGCAGACCAGAAAGCTGTTTAAGGTGTGCGTTATGCGGGATATTCCCATTTTCACCTTTATCAATAAAATGGATCGGGATTCCCGCAGCCCTTACGACCTGCTGGACGAGATTGAAAAGGAGCTTGGCATCGGCACCTACCCCATGAACTGGCCCATTGGCTCCGGACGGGACTTCAAGGGCGTGTACGACCGGGAAGCTCAGGAGATCCTGATGTTTGAGCCGGAAGAGGAAAACGCCGGGCGCAGAGAGGTAAAGGAAACGAAATACGCGCTGGATTCCGATGCTCTGCGTCAGGAGATCGGAGAGCCCTTGTACAGCACTCTCACCGATGACGTGGAGCTGCTGGATGGCGCGGGCTATGAATTTGATCTGGAAAAGGTACGCCACGGCAAGCTTTCTCCCGTATTTTTCGGCTCTGCCCTCACCAACTTCGGCGTAGAGCCTTTCCTGGAAAACTTTTTGAAGCTTACGCCCCCGCCCCTGTCCCGCAGTACGGCTCAGGGCGTTGTGGATCCCTTTGACGGGAATTTTTCCGCTTTTGTCTTTAAGATCCAGGCCAACATGAATAAGGCCCACCGGGACCGCATTGCCTTCCTCCGAATTTGCAGCGGCAAATTTGAAAAAGGCATGGAGGTGGAGCATGTACAGGGCGGCAGAAAGATGAAGCTGTCTCAGCCTCAGCAGATGATGGCCCAAAGCCGGGAGATCATTGAAGAAGCCTATGCCGGCGATATTATCGGTGTGTTCGATCCCGGCGTGTTCTCCATTGGAGATACCCTGTGCGCTCCCGGAAAGAAGCTGACCTTTGAGGGAATTCCCACCTTTGCGCCGGAGCTTTTTAACCTGGTGCGGCAGAAGGATACCATGAAGCGCAAGCAGTTTGTAAAGGGCGCTACCCAGATCGCCCAGGAGGGGGCGATCCAGATCTTTCAGGAGATCGCCTCCGGCATGGAGGAAGTGATCGTGGGCGTAGTTGGCACCCTGCAATTCGACGTATTCCAATACCGCATGGAAAACGAATACAACGTGGACATCCACATGAGCAGTCTCCCCTATTCCCATATCCGGTGGATCGACAACCAATTTGAGGAAACCGACCTGAAAAAGCTGAACCTGACCTCCGATACCCGCAAGGTGCAGGATATGAAGGGGCGGTATCTGCTGCTGTTCTCCAACCAATGGAGCATCGATTGGGCCCTGGAGCACAATGAAGGGCTGCTGCTCTCGGAATTTTCCCGGGGCTAAAGGACGACAAACAGGAAAAGGCCCGCAGACTTACGAAAAAAGTCTGCGGGTTGTTTTTATGTATTTTCCTTCATCTGGCGAACATCCTCCGGCGTACAGGGCAAGGCGCTGTACCGAGCCTTTTCGTAGAGACGGTGCAGCTCGGCGTTTTCCAGCCCGGCAGTCGCCTCCAACTCCGCCGGACTCTGCCACCGTTTTGGCGGTTCCGGCGAAGCCCGCAGAATCTGTTTTCGATAGCGGCGGCGGATCAGAGCATTGGGGGATCGGTCAAACAATCCGGAACGCTTTTTCCGTCCACGCTTTTCATAAGGAGACTTCTCATCGGCAGCGGTGCCAAGGTACTGCACCACATCCTGATTATCCCGAAAAGCGGAGCGAAAACGGCGGGAGATCCCGTACACCGCATAGACCGCTGCCGTCGCTGTGCAAACCACCGCCGCCGCGGTAAAAAGATACTGCACCCACTGGGGCATTACCGGCGGAGGATCGCCCTGTAATTGCTCCAGAACCGATGTTGTGAGCCCCTCCGAGTCGATCTCCTGCTCCTGAGGTTTTGGCTGCGTATAGCTTTTGGAAAAATTTTTTTGAGAAAGATCGATCCGAATATCTCCCTGCATTCCAAAAGCAGCAGGCAGCAGCAGAGCCGCCGCTAAAACAACCGTCAACAGCACGGCGCCGCCGGCGGTTTTTTCAATTCGGCCGGCAGGCAACCGGGACATGGAGCCGTTCAGCGCAAGATAGCTTTCAACTTTTTGTATTCCGGAGTCCAGCAGACACAGCAGCAGATAAAGCACAGCAGAGATCACGGACTTCCTTTGGAGTGCCGGAAAGCCCCCCACTGCGCTGATGAAAAAGGCAAGGCCAAAGAAAAGCAGCCCCGCAAAGTGCGGCGCGTCAAACACGGAAGCAACCGGCCGTTCCTCTTCTCCGGAAGCCAGTTTCGAAAGCATACGAAAGAAACAGAGCACCACCGCCAAAACCGCACCGCCTGGATTTCCTACCAGCAGCCAGGAGAAAAGCGCAATTCCCACGGACGCCGGTAAATAGATCCACAGGCGCGAGATTTTTTTGGCGGCATAATAGCAGAGCGCCGCGGGAACCACAAACAACAGCCCCCGCAGATATACGGCATCCGGCGCACCACCGGGAAACGATAAAACCGCCAAGGCTTCCGCAATACCGGTGAGCAGCAGAGCCGCCAGCAGGGCGCAGTGCACCCAGCCGCAGGCACACCGCAGCAGCGCAAGATGTTCTTTTTTCAGCCTGTGCAGCAGCTTTCTCATATTAATCAACCATTCCTTTTTTCGGAATTTGTGCCGGTCGGCATAGCCGATTACCGTCTTCCTTGTTGCGGCAAAGGCACAAAAACGGTGTGTGAAAAAGTATTTTTCACACTATACTTCCAGCCAGATCAAATCCACATTTTTCGGAACAGACAGGGCATCGTGCTCCGCCTGATAAGGCACGATCATCACGCCCTGCTCTTTTCCCACCTTTTCGGAGAAGGAATCTACCAGCTCCTGCCGCTGACTCCGGGAAACCAAAACCAACAGATCTTCCTCCCATTGCCCGGCAGTTTCGGGAATCAAACCGCAAATCGGCGGCAAATCGTTTTCCGCCTGGACACAGGCAAATTTTTTCTTCATCGCCAGCAAGCTGCCCAGACCGGACACAGAGGCCAGCTGCCAAAGGCCCCCATTCTGCACATCCAGGCCGTTGCTGTACAACCCCAGTTCCACTCCCTCGCGAAGCAGCTTTTCGCACAGCGTACAGGCGATCCGCACAGAGGCTTCGTTCAGCAGGTCGGCTCGCTGAACGCCTTTGCCTTCCATATCCAGAAGAACCACCACCTTTTGGGAAAGGGTGGTGCTGTGAAGATCCACCAGCATTTTTCCAGCGCGTGCGGTGGCCTTCCAGTTGATGTATTTCATAGGGTCGCTGCGGGAATAGTCCCGCAGTCCCGCGAATTCAAAGGGATCGTCATAGAGCCTTCGGCGGCTTAAAACCGTTCCCATTACATGAGAAAAGGGAATGTTGATCTTCTCTCCGGCTACGGGGCGGGGCAGCACGTAAAAGTCCGTATGCTGAGGCTGGCTCGTCAGATATTTGCCGGTAAGAAACAAATCCCATGCGGTCAGGCCAGCCTGGGCAATTTGAAAGTAACCCCGTCCCCGGCAGGAAAACTCCAGCGTGCGGGTAATTTTCTGCCGCATTGACAGGGCAAAAATATCGCGGCGGTAGGTTTGATCGCTCACAGAAGAATTTTGCCCATCGGTAAAATACAGCCGCTTGTCCATATGGAAATCTACCTCTACCGCGGGCAGAGGCAGAAATTTATCATTGACCACCACTTCCTTCAGAGCGGAAAGCTCCCCTTCTGTGGCGTATTCATCCCGAAATTCCAGTGTGCAGGAAAAGCCCCTGTTCCAGCGGCGGCGATATACCAGCCGCACAGCCCAGAACAGCAGAACCAGCACCAGCGCAAAAATTAAAAGTATCATATGGATAGCCTTACCGTTTGCTGCAAAAGCACCCTTTCTTCAGAAATCACGGCCAGGTTTCGCTGTGCCCGCTGAAACCATTTCCGGTTCAAGCCCTTGACCATTCCTCTGTAGGAACGGGAACCGATTGCAGCAGTTCTTCCACCGCCTGCTTCTGAGCCTGTACGGAGCCTGTGCCGCCGCCTACGGTAAGCCGATGGCTGAGCACCGGCACCGCTACCGCTTTTACATCCTCAGGAACCACAAAATCCCGGCCTTGGATCAAAGCATAGGCCTGAGAAGCCCGCAGCAGAGCAAGAGTTCCCCGGGGGCTGATCCCCAGCTCCACATTACGGAAGCTTCGGGACGCCTGGGAAATGGCGGCCATATAGTCAAGAAGCACTGGGTTTACATAATTTTCTTTGACTTTTTTCTGAAGAGAAACGATTTCTTCCCCGGTACACACAGATTCCAGTGTTTCCAATGGTTCCTGTTCCTGGAAGCGCTCCAAAATGGCAACCTCCTGTTCCCTTGTGGGAGACTCCATGGAGATTCGCAGCAAGAAGCGGTCCATCTGAGCTTCCGGCAGCGGATATGTACCCAGTGTTTCCACCGGGTTCTGGGTGGCAATAACAAAGAAAGGCAATTCCAGCCTACGGGTAACGCCGTCTATGGTGACCTGCCCCTCCGCCATGCATTCCAGCAAACTGGACTGTGTACGGGGCGTGGCGCGGTTAATTTCGTCTGCCAGCAGAATATTACAGAACACCGGGCCGGAACTGAATACGAATTCTGACTTTTTCTGGTCAAAAACATTCAGGCCGGTTACATCGGAAGGCAAAAGATCCGGCGTAAACTGTATTCTTCCAAAGGAAGCCCCTACCGATTTTGCCAGAGACCGGGCCAGCACGGTTTTTCCCATACCCGGAACATCCTCCACCAAAGCGTGGCCGCCGGCAAGCAGCGCGGTCAAAAGCAGCTGGGCAGTATGCTCCTGCCCGATTAAAACCTTTCCGATATTTTTTAATATTGCTGAAATTACCGTTTCCATTTTCAAGTTCCTTTCCCGACATCAATTAACAAAGGAAAAGCTTGCCTTCTGCCCTGTACCTGCTCTTCCTGAGTTCTGTTTCATTGTAACAAAGCAACTTGAAAAAAGCAAGGAATTGTACGGGAAGGAAACAAGCTTCTGTTATTGGCTATCGAGACTTCCGAAACAGCTTTTCAGCAGAACACCGGCTGAAGCTGGCGTTTTTCCAGAGCAGCTTCCAGGCTTTCCGGAAGCAGGGCAAAATCCGCCACCAGGGAGAAGGGCTTTTTTACCGGGTCGTCCTGGCTCATAGGAACAAAGAAAACATTTTTCGTGTTCATCAGTCGGGCGATATTGGCCCCGGAGGCCCCCAGGGAATCGTTGCTTGCCACACAGAGCAGCACGGGAATTCCAATGCGCAGGCTGGATTTTACCGCCATGGTTACAGATGTGTCCGTAATGCCTCCCGCTATTTTGGAGAGAGTATTCCCGGTACAGGGACACACCACCATGGCGTCTACCAGGCCCTTGGGGCCAATGGGCTCCGCCTCTACAATGGTGTGCAGCACCTTGCGTCCTGACAGCTTTTCCGCTTTTTCAATAAACTCCGCCGCCGTTCCAAAGCGGGTATCCGTTTCATAAACGTTCTGCGACATTACCGGCAAAACAGCGTATTTTTCACGCAGCCGTTCCATCTGCTCCATGGCTTTTCCCAGGGTGCAGAAGGAGCCGCACATGGCAAACCCCACCGTATTCATGGAAATCATCCTTTCTCAAAGCCCTTCAGGCTTCCTCTATCATATGGTATATGGTTTCTTTCATCAGCTCTCCTGCCGCCTTGGGCGACATTCTCCCAGGGAGCGAGGGAGCGTCCAGCACTCGAAGCTTCAGCCGCTTGGCCGCCTCCAAATCAATGCCGCCGGGATAGGAAGCAAGCTCCAGAAGCAGAGTGTCCGGCCGCTGGCGGGCAAGGGCCTGGGCGGTAAGCACCGGGGCCGGGACGGTATTAAACACCACGTCATAGGCATCCCTTAATTCATGATACCGCAGGGGATTGCAGCCCAGGGAGCGGATCGCCGTCAAGTCAGCGGCCCTTCTGGCACAGCAGTCTGTTTGAGCCCCCAGGCCTTTCAGCCCCAGACACAGGGCCTTGCCGATCCTTCCAAAGCCTGTTACCAGGCAGCGGGACCCGTTTAAGGCTCCGTCAAATTCCCGAATCGCCATGCCGATGGCGCCCTCTGCCGTCAGAAAGGCGTTTCCCACCATCAACTCTTCTCTGGCATAGTAGTCATGAGAGTCCAACTTGCCCCACACCTCGGAGGAACGGTACAGCTTTTCCATCATACCTCCATACACCGTTTTTCCAAGAAAAAGGGAAGCAAAGGAATCGTCCAGCACAATTTCTTCTTCAGAAAATGGGGTGTTCAGGGTTTTTCCGTTTCTGGTGACGGGCAAAGGAAGAATGACTACAGAACACCGATCCAACAGCTCTTTTAGTCCCGCGGCAGGCAGACCTGCTGCTTCCTTTCCATTTTCCAGACAGGAGATCCATACCGGATAGCCATCTGCCGCGATGGAACGGGCCAGATAAATCTGCCTTTGATCACCGCCTACTATCCCGAAAGTATTGTTATGAGCCATTTATCATCAAACCCTTCAGGCTGGAAATACTGACAAACCGCCGGCAGAAAATTCCCGCCCGCAGCTATTTCATTTTATGGCGGAAATCCCTGTTTGGTTCCCACAGGCCAGAAGGCTTTTTCCTGCTCTTCTGCCTTGCGATCCGGCATTTTTGAAGAAATTTCACTTTTTTAAAAAGAAAGTATTTATTTTATCGGCGTTTCGCAATATAATAGACAGGGAAAAAGAAATTCTCCGAGAGGAAGCGGCCTTATGAATACAACAGACAATTTATTGGACCATATAAAAAAACTTCATTTTGTGGGGATCGGCGGCTCCGGCATGTGCCCCATGGCGGAGATCCTGCACCACAAGGGATATCAGCTGACCGGCTCAGACATGAATGAATCCGATACGCTGGAGCGCATTCGCGGGTATGGGATCCCTGTTGCAATGGGACACAGGGCGGAAAACATCGGAGATGCTGAGGCAGTGATCTATACCGCCGCCTGCAAACAGGATAACCCGGAACTTGTGGCCGCCAGAGAACGGGGTATTCCCACTTTGGAGCGCTCCGTCATGCTGGGGATCTTAACCGCCCGGTTTCCTGACTCTATTGCGGTTTCCGGCACCCACGGAAAAACCACCACCACTGGAATGCTCACCCAGATTTTGCTGGAAGCCGGAAAGGACCCCAGCGCCATTATCGGAGGTAAGTTGCCACTGATCGGCGGCAACGGCAGAGTGGGAAAAAGCGGCTGCATCGTCTGCGAGGCCTGCGAGTATGTGGACACCTTTTTACAGCTTCACCCTGCGGTTTCCGTGATTTTGAACATCGACGCCGACCATTTGGATTATTTTAAAACCGTAGATAACATCGTAAGATCCTTTCACCAGTTTGCCACCCAGACTTCCCGGCTTCTGGTGGTAAACGGCGATGATCCCCGGGCCATGGAAAGCGTAAAAAATCTTTCCGGGCAGGAGATCGTAACCTTCGGCCTGAAGGAAACGAACGATTATTATCCCGCTGAGCTCAATGAAGAAGATACCGCCTGCGAGGACTTTACCCTGATGCACCATGGAAAGCCTTTGGGGCGGGTGAATCTGATCGTTCCCGGTGAGCACAATATGCTGAATGCTCTGGCGGCGGCTGCCGCGGCGCATTCCGTAGGCGCGGAGCCGGATGCGATCTGCCGGGCACTGGGGAAATTCGGCGGCGTACACCGGCGCTTTGAGGTGCTGGGAAAATTCGGCGGCGTTACAGTGGCGGACGATTTTGCCCACCATCCCACGGAGCTTACCGCGGTGCTTTCCTCCGCCATGCGCATGGGGTACCGGCAGGTATGGGCCGTTTTCCAGCCCCACACCTATTCCCGTACTTACAATTTACTGGAAGATTTTGCCAAAGCCCTTTCCATTCCGGATCATTTGCTCATGACGGAAATTCTGGCAGTTCGTGAAACCAACACCTACAATATCCACACTAGCGATCTGGCGGCGAAGATCCCCGGCAGTGAGTGGTTCCAGAGCTTTGAGGAAATTGCCGCTCATGTCATGAGTCTCGCTCAGCCCGGAGACCTGATCCTGACCCTGGGCGGCGGCGATATTTATAAATGCGCGAATCTCATTGTAGAAAAATATAACCAGCAGGAAAAAATTTGAATATGCTTGTGGCCGAGGTAAAAATCTTCTTTCACCTCGGCCTTTTTCAAAATGGGAGGGGTAGCCAATGATCACAGAAGACTATATTCTGCGTATGATCCAGGACATGGTGCGCATGCTGCTGCGCCTGACCGGGCAGAAAACGGAAAGCCCCTATTCCCCGGAGCAGCTTTTCCGCCTCAATACGGAAGAGATACCTCCCTTTCCAAAGCGTATTCAGAAGCTTTTAGAGCAGGAGCAGTTTAACGAAGCGGAAAACCTGCTGTTTGAGGAAATTGATTTTTCAGACCCGCGCCAGCTTTCTACTGTTCTGGCTTTTTACCAGTATTTGAACGGCTTTTCCGATGACCGCCTGGAAGCTGCCGGCTTCCCCCGGGAAGAAATTCAGGAGGGCCTGCGGGACTGCGCCGTGAAATTCGGCATTGATGAAGCTTTGCTTTCCTATTCGTGAATCGTATGATTTATCGCTCACCCCTCGGCTCTCCCTATGGAAGAGCTGTCACGGCTTCGCCGTGACTGAGAGGGCTTTGTACCCGTAGGCTGAGAAAAAGCCGAGATCCTTCACCGAGAAGAGGCAAAGCCTCTTCTGTTCAGAGATGACAGTAGGCAGTAATGGCATAGAATGATAAATCATGTGCTTTTGCATTGCTGTTTGATCCTTTTCCGCCGAGCTGGATAATTCTTCTCAGATCGCTGGATTTTTTCTTGACATTTTTTGGCTGAACCAGTATACTGTCCTCAAAGAGAATACAAAATTTGATAAATTCTCTAAAACTGTATTTATTGGGAGGACAATTATGCCACAACTCATGGACGCTCTGGTAAAACCCACCGCAGGACCGGGCCTGGAGCTGCGCCAGGTTCCCGTTCCGGAACCCGGCCCCGGCGAGGTGCTGATCAAGATCCACAAAACCGCAATTTGCGGAACAGACGTACATATTTATAACTGGGATCCCTGGGCCAGAGAGCACATTCGCCCGCCCATGACCATCGGCCACGAGTACGTGGGAGAAGTTGCCAAGCTGGGTGACGGCGTTACCGGCCTGCATATCGGCCAGAGGGTCAGCGGCGAGGGGCACATCACCTGCGGGCGCTGCCGCAACTGCCACACCGGCAATATCCAGTGGTGCCGGGACACCATGGGCGTAGGCGTGGATCGGGACGGCGCCTTTGCAGAATATGTGTGCATTCCGCAAAGCAATGTGATCATCATCGATGAAAACCTGCCGGAGGAGGTCGTAGCCTTTTTTGACGCTTTCGGAAACGCCACCCACACCGCTCTGATGTGGGATCTGGTAGGCGAGGACGTGCTTATCACCGGTGCGGGGCCTATCGGCATCATTGCCGTTGGCATCTGCAAATATGCAGGCGCGCGGCGGGTGGTAATCACCGATGTGAACGATTATCGGCTTGACTTGGCCCGCAAAATGGGTGCGGACGCTGCTGTAAACATTCAGAAAGAGGATCTGCCCGCCGTCATGTCCAAGCAGGGGCTGGTAGAAGGCTTCGATATCGGCCTGGAAATGAGCGGAAACGGAGCCGCCTTGACCCAGATGGTGTCCGTTATGCGAAACGGCGGAAAGATCAGCCTTTTAGGTATTTCCAACCAGCCCGTTCCCATGGATATGAACAGCATTATTTGCAAGGGCCTGACCCTGCAGGGTATTTATGGCCGGAAAATGGATAACTGGCACCAAATGTCCTACATGGTTCAGGGAGGGTTGGATCTCTCCCCCATCATCACCCATCGTTATCATTATACCCAGTTCGAAGAGGGCTTCGCCGCCATGAACAGCGGCAAATCCGGCAAGGTCATTCTGGATTGGAGCAAGTAAATCGGAATTCAGCGGCGAGCTGCCGGGACGATTCTACATGTTCTCTCAAGACAACCGCAGAGCGGTTGTCTATTCAAAATCTGCTTTAAGAAAGCCGATACTTCTCCTTATGGAGAAGGCGGTCACTGCGTGACCGAGGCTTTCTTTCAGGATGATTGTCTTGCAATCATCTATCCAGTATCTAACATCTAACATCCAGTATCGGAGGTTTTTTACATGAAGCAGGCACTTGAAAAGTACAGAAATGAACTGAACGCGATCCGTGAGGCAGGCACATGGAAGGATGAACGGGTGATCACCACCCCGCAGAAGGCCCGGATCGATACCACCAAAACAAAGCAGGTAGTCAATATGTGCGCCAATAACTACCTGGGGCTCAGCAATCATCCCGCCCTGCTGGAAGCGGCAAAGGCAAGCTATGACAAATGGGGCTTCGGTCTTTCCTCCGTGCGGTTCATCTGCGGTACCCAGTCCGTACACAAGGAGCTGGAGCAGAAGATGGCAGAGTTCCTCAGCATGGACGATGTAATCCTCTATTCCTCCTGTTTTGACGCCAACGGCGGCCTCTTTGAAACTCTGCTGGGGCCGGAGGACGCTGTGATCTCCGATGAGCTGAATCACGCTTCCATCATTGACGGCGTGCGGCTCTGCAAAGCAAAGCGCTTCCGCTACAAGAACAATGATATGGACGATCTCCGCGCCCAGCTTACCGCCGCGAAGGAAGCGGGCTGCAAGGTCATGCTCATCGCTACAGACGGCGTATTCTCCATGGACGGCTATATTGCCAATTTGCAGGGCATCTGCGATCTGGCCGACGAATTCGGCGCGCTGGTCATGGTGGACGACAGCCACGCCGCCGGATTTATGGGCGATACCGGCCGGGGTACCCCGGAATACTGCGGCGTGCAGGATCGGGTGGATATCATCACCGGCACCTTCGGCAAGGCTTTGGGAGGCGCTTCCGGCGGCTATACCGCCGCACACCAAGAGATCATAGATCTGCTGCGCCAGCGCAGCCGCCCCTATTTGTTCTCCAACACCCTGGCTCCCGCTGTCTGCGCAGCCAGCTTAAAGACCCTGGAGCTGCTGATGGCTTCTACCGAGCTGCGGGACAAAGTGCATGAGAATACAGCCTATTTTCGGGAGCAGCTCTCCAAGCTGGGCTTCGATGTGCTGCCAGGCACCCACCCCATCGTTCCCGTCATGCTATATGACGCCAAGGTAGCGGGAGAATTTGCCGCCCGTATGCTGGAAAAAGGCGTGTATGTGGTAGGTTTCAGCTATCCTGTAGTACCTCAGGGCAAGGCAAGGATCCGCACCCAGGTTTCTGCGGGACACACCAAAGAAGACCTGGATTTTGCCGTCCAGTGCTTCCGGGAAGTCAAAGAGGAAATGGGACTTTAGTTGTTAGGCGTTAGTTGTTAGTTGTTAGAAAGGGCAGGCTTTCCCAAAAAGGAAAGCCTGCCCTTGATTTATAAAACTATAGGCACGCAAGGGTTAAGAAGCGTCTCCTGTCCGCTTCCGGGAACCAAAGAGATTGCAAAGCAGCAATACTGCCGGAAAAATTACCGCTGCCAGTAACCCGGCTTTCAGTTCTCCGCCGAACTGCTCCGCCACATTTCCTACTAAAGCAGGGCCTGCCGCACAGCCGATATCCCCTGCCAGCGCCAGAAGGGCAAACATGGCGGTTCCGCCGTTTCTCAGCTTTTTTGAAGCGGTGCTGAAGCAGCCCGGCCACATGATCCCCACGGAAAGGCCGCAGAGCATACATCCCAAAAGGCACAGCGCCGGAAGTTGGAACAGCGCCGCCAGAAGATAGCTGACAACACAAAGCAGGGCGGAAAAGTTCATAAAACGCTCCAGCTTAATTTTATCCCCATATTTTCCAAAGAACAGGCGGGAAAAGCCCATCATCACCGCAAAGGCGCAGGGCCCCAGCAGATCACCGGCGATTTTAGAAATATGGAGGGACGCCTCCGCAAAAGCCGAAGCCCACTGGCTCATCCCCTGCTCTGAGGCTCCGGCACATATCATCATTAAAAACAGCTTCCAGAAAAGTCCTGTCCCAGCAAGCTCGCGAACCTTCATACACCGACCTTCCTCCAATGGATTTGGTACAGGCACCTTGCAGAAATAGAGAAAATTAAAAATCGGGATCGCTGCCCACACGCAGGCCATAATACGCCAGTTCTCCAGGCCGAACACCGCGAAAAATGCCGTGCTGCACAGGATCACCAGCACATGGCCCCAGCAGTAAAAAGAATGAAGCAGGCTCATTTCCGATTCCTTTTTCTCCGTGGGACATGCCTCTACAATGGGGCTGACTAAAACCTCCAGCAGCCCGCCGCCTATGGCATAAAGGGCCACTGCAAGAATGATCCCCAGGAAAGCGTTGGGAAGAATGTAAGGAAACACGCACAAGCACAGCAATCCCCCTGCCGCAAGCAGGTGAGCAGCCGTCACACAACGTCTGTAGCCGATTTTATCCACAAATAATGAGCTGGAAAGATCCACTGTCATTTGAATCCCAAAATTGATGGTGACCAGCGCCGCAAGCTGGTTTAAGGAAATTCCAAAGCTTTTTTGAAAGGTCAAAAACAACAGGGGAACAAAATTATTGACTACCGCCTGTGTCACATAAGCAATATAACAGGCGTATTTTGTGTGGGTATAGTTATTTTTCAGCCCTTTCATCATATTGCGTTTCTCCTTTTCCTGCAAGACTCTGGAACCGGTAAAACCCCCGGCTGTTTTTTGCGGTTTATTACAAATCTTTCCTATTTTACCTGAATCCTCCAGAAATGTCAATTCGCAGAAAAGCGCAAAAAAGATGTGCTGTGCAGATTTACAGTACCCATCTGCACAGCGCATCACAAGAGCTTCCAGCACAAAAATCCCGGCGCCCTATTTTATTTAATCAAATCCGGATCTACAATCTCTACCACCTTGTCATCTGACAACACAAAGCCCATGAGATGCCCTTGCCTGTAAGATAGCAGGGAGTGTCTTCCTGTTCCACAAAAGCAAGAAAAACAGGAACTTTTACCCGCTAACTGAGCAATATTTGAGATCCATCGTAACAACAACGCGCACGTTGTTGTTTTCTCAGTGATGACAGCATGTGGTGGCGATTACCGCGATATATAAAAAGGTGTGCGGAATATCCGCACACCTTTTTTCTTTTAGAACCGGTGCAGCAGAGCAACTACTTCTGCTCTGGTTGCTTTCCCACGGGGTGAAAGCGTTGTCTTGCTGGTGCCGTGCACGATCTCTTCGGCACAGGCCCACTTCATAGCGGGCAGAGCATAGGACTGAACCTGATTTACATCCTTGTAACCGGAAAGGTCAGCAGAAGCGCTGGTATCCCGCTTCTTATACTGAGCGTAACGATAGAGGATCGCTACCACCTCTTCACGGGTAATGGCCTTATCAGGAGCAAATGTTGTAGCGGAATAGCCAGCCACAATACTATTTACATAAGCCCACGTTACAGCATCGGCATAATACTCTTTCGCGCTTACATCAGTAAAGGGATTATAGCCGGAGACCTTGGGAGATTCCTCCATGCGGTACAGGGTTGCAACCAGCATACCGCGGGTCATGGCCATATTCGGGCTGAATGTTGTAGCGGAAGTACCGAACATGATCCCGTTTGTATAGGCCCAGTTCAAATCTTCCTTGTACCATGCGTTAGCAGGCACATCCACAAATTCAGGAACCTCTACTTCTTCACCGGGATCGCCTACGTCAGTGCCAGGAGTGCTTTCACCGGAAAGGGTGATAACACAATCAAAGTCACGGTCCTCCTGCAGAGGAGAAGCAGTAGCGAACAGATCGGAAGCAACCGCCGTGATCGTAGTACCCTTGGACAGGCCGGTAATGGTTCCCTTGAACAGGCCGCCGTGGTACGTATCAACGCGCTTTACGCCGTACAGGCAAAGGGTTTCGGTCTCGGCATCATATCTGAAGGTTCTGTATACATTCTCGTCAGCTGCAAAATTCTTAACCTCAGCAGTTGCAGGAACGCCGCTGAAGGCTGCCTGCATAGCAATGGAGGTTTCCTGGCGCATTGCTTCAAAATTGATACCGCCCGCGCATTCGGTCATCTTTACACGGCCAACGATCTCACCGTATACATCGCCGTTGTCGCCGTATGCCAAACCGATGGACTGAGATTCACCGGCAGTTTCCGCTGCCTCTGTGCTTTCCGCAGCCTCCGCAACACTGGCTACATCTGCGATATAGGAAGCTACCTTCGCAGAATCGCCGCCGAGGATTACATCGGGGCACTCATCGGGCAGAGTCATGTGCAGAGAAGTACTGGTCAAACGCTGCCCCTTCAGCGTTATGGCGTCCTGTACACGATACAGCTCAGCGATCACGGAAGTAACATTTTGCAAATCGCTTTCCTGTACCGCGTAGATCCAGCGGCCATCACTGGTTTCGCCCAGATAGCCCTTATCGGTTACGCTTGCCAGAATCAGCTGTTCACCGTTGATGATCTTGCCGTTCTGATCCTTCAAAAGAACAACACTGTAGGAAGGATCGCCCTTATAGTCGCCATAGAACACGATGGAACCGGCAGTCAAAGCAACCTCGCCATCGGTCACAAAATCTTCCTTCAGCTTACCGTAGCCCTCGGGCTTCAGGTCAACGTCATCGCTGGTAGGCCCAAGAATATCCAGCTCTGCAATGCCGATAGAAGACATGTTCGTTGCGGTAAGTCTTACAAATGCGGCGTCATAGGTGTACATATAGGGATCCATCGTGCCGTCGTCATTCTTCTTATTGAAGAACAGCGTATAGGAGCCATCCGCATTGTACACAATATCGTCCTGTTTCACCCAGCTGCTGGGATTTGAAGCACTACCGGTATAGCAGTTGCCTTCCTTCACGGTGGTCCAGTTGGTATTATCCTGGCTGATCTCCACCTTGTAGCCAAACAGACGGTAATTGGAATACTGGCCCTTGTCGGGAGTAAACTTCAAAGCAACAACCTGCTTCATACCGCCCAAAGCCAGAGTGACCTGAGGACGGGTTCCGCCGGTAGTTGAACCGTAATACACGGTAGCCTTATCGTTATCAATAGCGTATTTGATAGCAGACTCTGTTACATTTTCGTGAGTAAGGCTGTTATCCGGGTCATACTCTGTCTCTTCATCCATCTCGGAAGTCATGTTGGTCGTTGCAGTCCAGGAGGTTTTGTCGATAGAGCCGTCGTGAGATACCTTAACTTCATCCAGAGTAACTACCGCGGTTTCATTCAGCAGACGGTCGATTCCCTTTACAGAATAGATGAAGGAACGGTTATTCTCCGTTGCTATAATATCCGTGTAGCTGGTTTCTGTGGCGGGAACAAATGCAACTACCTTGCCGTTCCGGGAAATTTCATAACCAAGCATAGCATCAGCGTTCGTGTTGGTGTTCCCCAGAGAAATCGTTACCCGATTGTCATTGATCTGAGAATTCAATGTCTCGGTTTCAATGGCAGCAGTTACGGCTGTACCGCTTGACATGCCGGGCTTGCCTTCTATTCTGTACAAGCGGCTGTCGTCGTCCAGGTACTGAATCTTGCGGGTCTCCTTGGGATACTTGGCGGCGTATTCCTCCGTGGTCTTGTTGGGGATAATGCCCCAGGCACGGAAGAAGTCAAGCACGTCGCGCTCAGCGGCAGCACAAACAGCCTGCATTAAGCCCTGGTCGCCGCTAGTGGTAGTCAACGGATACTTTGCTTTGCTGGGAGCACGCAAATAGGACTCCACGCGGGCATAGAACAAGCCTGCCTGCTGGTCCTCAATGCTGTCGTACATCTTGAAGGAATAGTTATCATCATATGCCAGGTGGGGCTGCCAGTACATGGCCAGCTGTGTGGCAAGATTGCCGGTATGTCCGGTAGTACCGGTCACAACCGCCTTATAGACATTGTTTATATTCCAGCGTGTGGTAGCATTTGTTTCATTGGTCTGCGCCAGTTGAGCGAACACATTGTTCGTTACCTCTACACGCTGATAAGAAGCCGCGTTGATGCAGTGACCGATCTCATGGGCAATGCCCCAGCCGGAATAGCTGCCGCCAGTTTTCTTACCGTTGGCGTCAGTGGTGATCGGGGATGTCTGGAAAATTCCGCCAACGCTGCCCCATTCGATACCGATATGCTTGCCGCCGGCATACATAAATGCACCGGTAAACATCTGGTGATAGCGAATGTTCAAGCGTGTATTGGGATAAGCGTCATTATCTGTCGCCTTCTTGTTCAGGCCCTTGAACTGATAGAAATAATCAATCTCCTGCTCCATTGCCGCAATAGAATTTTCAAGCTTCGTGGCAGGATTGCTGGAAATGGCAGACCATACCTGAGTAGCAGGCACGCTGAACATCATGTTCTCCATTGTAATATCAGTTACATTCAGGAAGCATTCCTGGGGCTGGTAGGCATAGCCGATATCCCCGTGAGTGCTTGCGTGCAATGCGCTCATGCCAGTGGCGTAGGCTTGCAGTTCAGTTACATACTTCTCAATTGCGGCAGTGCGCTCAGCGCCGGTTACGCCATCCAAATGCAGAACCGGAATTTTTGTACCGCCAATTACGCGAACCGCATACTCGTTGGCACCCTTCTCTCCTGTATAACGCAGATACAGAGCGCCGCCGGCTTCTTTCGCGTAAGAACCGATCTTAGGTACTGTAATTTCATTACGGCCGGCTTTCAGCTGAATGGTACCTGACTGCCACGCCGCAACTTCGGGATGATACTGTGTAGCCACCAACTGAAGACTTACATTGGCACCCTGTTTGGCGTTGCCCTTCAGATCTTCTACATAAACGATCACAGAACTGCCGGCCTTGGCAGTATATCCCAAAGGCTGATAATCGGACAGAGCCTGGGCGAAGCCGGAAGCGGGAGCTTTTGCGGCAGTGATCTGATTATCCACGATCAATGTTTCCCCTGCTTTGCCATCCTTCCAAAGCTGCATGGCATAGTTCAGGTCATTCAGAATCGTTTCTCTATGAGGATGGTATTCCTTGCTCTCAGGATCAAGAGTATTCACCCTGTCGATCAGAGCCTGAATGGTCGCATCCGTTACGCCGTCAGCCAGCTGAGAATGGGACACATCGGCAAACAGATCTTCAACCTTATACTCAATGTCGTCATAGTCATAAAGCCGAAGCTCACACAGGGTATAATTTTGGCTGGCGCCATACCGGGTAGAAGTGCGAACCTCAAAATAATCGGTTGTGATAGGAGTGTTGCAAACAACTTCATAATACAACCGGTTCTGCTTATCTCTTCTGCTGAAGAACTTGGTATCCATGTTCTGCATGGCGCCATTTTCGTCCCGATACCGAATACGAACCGTATTCATATGAACATTCGCGGTCTGGCTGGGAGAAATACGGATCGTATCCATGGTAACTTTCTCATTCAGCTCCACAATGGGGCCGCGGAAGTTTCCATAATCAACACCGCTGTCCCAGTCGGGAATCAGCACATAGGTGTTGGGGTCTTCATCTATCAGCACCTTCCAGTCCTCTGCCGTGGCAGTGGAGTTGGTCACAGTGGTGCCGTCTGCTTTATAAATAGTATAACCCTTATCGCGATTACCGGACAAGCTCTTGATCAGGCTGTGGTCAAA
>CAMVYG010000004.1 GCA_947171615.1 uncultured Clostridia bacterium | reverse complement strand
AGTTGTAGATGGTAGAGCCGAATACCAGAAGGGCGGCTGTAACCAGAATCACCACGGCAAAGGCCAGCACATACAGGATCGCCACAGCCCGCAGGTGCACAAGGCCCCGGCTTTCCTTCACTTCGTAAATTTGATCCAGGCCCTTGATCACGGCCACCATGGCCATGGAGGAGGTCCACACCGAGGTGATCACGGCCACCGGCAAAACGCCGCCGGATTCCAGCGGGCTTGGAAACAGCGCCTCCACAAAGGAGGACACGCTCTCCGGAAAAAGCCGCAGGGCAGCTTCCAAAATCGGCACGCCGGAGGAAAAGTGGATCCGCTGCATCAGGGTGAGCACCAAAGCGATAAAGGGCAAAAAGGAGATAATGAGGAAAAAGGCGCCGTGAGCAGCGGAGGAATCCAATCGATCCCGGGCAACACGACCCGTAAACCACTTGACATGCTTTTTCATAAGCTTCATAGGCGCTCTCCTTTCCAGCCTGCCGCACACAAAGCAAGCGGCTCCATTTTGAAAATGGCGTTAATAAAATCAGTATAGCATAAACGCTCTGCCTTTACAATCTCTTTGCGATTTTTGCGGCGTGTTTCTCTATTAGTATAGTGGCAGGCCGCCGCGGAATCTGCCGAAGCCTATCGCAAAAAAGAGGCTGAGTTTTGCTTAAGAAGAGAAATTTTCAGAGCAAAAAGAAAACCGCCGCTGGAAAAGCGGCGGTTCAGGCTGATTTTGCGTTACAGAGCCTTCAGCAGAGGAAGATTGTCCCAGTCTCCCACCAAGGGGCTGTTGAGGATCCTAAACTTTTTGTTTTCCTCCCACAATTTTTGCAGAGCGGGGAAATTTTCGTCCGGAGAAAGCAGCAGCTCCGCAAGCTCGTCCAGCTCGGAAAGCTCCTGTTTTGTGAGAGACTCAAATTTTCCGTCGATATAGCAGGGCTGGAACAGGTAGGAGATCTCATGGTTCATCAGCGCGTGAAAATCATAAAACAAATAGCGGATCACGGCTTTTAGGGAGCAGGTGCCCAGGCCGTCCGCATAGAGAAACCGTGTGCCGTCCTCCTTGCCGGAGCGAATATCCAGCCAGACCTTTGCCGCCCAGTCAAATTCCCCCTCCTTCATATCGTACTGGGTAACGGGCAGGGAAAGCCCGTCATAAAAGCCGTCGGCGTCAAAGGTGATCCAGCGGTTTTCCTCGTCGCTCCAAACCTGATTGATCCAGTGATCCATGGAGACTCCGGGGCGAAAATACGGGGCAAAGCCGGCTCTGCTCCGGCAGGGAATGCCCTTGGCCTTGTAGATGGCGGAAACCAGTACGGAAACATACCGGCAGGTCAGAATCAGCTTGTTTTTCACGGCCCGGTCAGGCACAAAGCCCCGCTCATCCAGCCGGAACAGCTCGGCGGTCATGGCGGGGGCCGTGAGGAAAAGATCGTCCTCACAGCGGCTGCGGTGCCAGGGATAGTCCTCCATATTGCCATAGCGCAGATCGGCGTTGGCGTTTTGATTCCCCTCCCGCAGCGTGACACGGTGAATGATCTGATGAGAGATCAGGTCCCCCAGCTCCCGGGGATCTTCCGGCAGGCTTTGAAAATATTCCTGATAAGGCCCGGCATAGGTGTAAGGCCCGGTTTGTAAAAAATGCTTCCGCAATTCTTGATGGAACACGGGAAATTCTCCTTTGCATTTTAGGTCATAGATATTTGGAATTTAGTTTAGAAAAGGACAAGGGTGCTTTTGCTGCTCGTTTAGGGCAGGGGTTTCTTTTTACTTTCCTGAAAGCCTTTGGATGGGGAAAAACTGATAAGCTTTTCCGGTTTTGGGATCGGTATAGTCATAGACGGCCCCGGCAAGCTCCAGCCCTTCCTGCCGGAGATAGTTAAGCGCCTGAGAAAAGGCGTCAGAACCCGCTTCCGTCACCAGGTATTCATAGGCGGGGGAAACCCACTTTACCCAGCCGGCGGGAGCTTCGGCGTCATCTTCCACCTCTACGCCCGCCAGATAAAGACCCTTCGTGAAGTTGTTTTCCCAAGGGAGAAAGCCCATGCCACAGTCGGACATCAGCCCCCAGAACCCGGCAAACCCGCCGTGCTCCACCTTTTTCGCCAGGGGAGCAACCTCTTCAAAGTGGCTGTTTGCTTCCTCCCACAGCCGCTGAATGAACCCTTCTCCCTCTTCGGTGGAGCCCTGCTTTCCGATCACGGCAAAGCGTTCTTTTTTCCGAATTTCATATTGCATGGTGTATGTCTCCTTTCATTATTTTCTGTTTTTCACTTTACGTCCTTTATAATATCTTACTTTGGCGATCCCTGTCCTGTCAAATTCCGTCCGATTTTGTCCCTGTTTTTATTGTGCGGCATTTTCCAAATTTATCTTGCGGGTTTTTCCTCTTCGTATTACAATGGTAAAAAGCAGCGTCGGCCGCTAGTGGCCAACGTAGCCAGCTACCAACAACTAAAGACTGATTCCTAAATAACTCAATTTCCGAAAGGAGCCGGTATTTATGAAAGCTCTGACCCCAAGATTCCCCCATCTTCTCCATGGCGGAGACTATAATCCCGACCAGTGGCTGGACCGCCCCGATATTCTGAAGCAGGATATCGAATTGATGAAAAAAGCCCATATCAACTGTGTTTCGGTGGGCATTTTTTCCTGGGTCAAGCTGGAGCCCAAAGAAGGAGAATACCAGCTTGACTGGCTGGAAAAGATCATTGATAACCTGTATGAAAACGGCATTTATACCGTGCTTGCCACCCCTTCCGGGGCAAAGCCGGTGTGGATGAGTGAAAAATACCCGGAAATTCGAAGGGTTTCTCCTGCTTTTGTGCGGGACGAGACCGGCGGGAGGCACAACCACTGCTATACCTCCCCCCTTTACCGGGAAAAGGTCAAGGCCATTGATACCGCGTTGGCAGAGCGTTTTTCCTCTCACCCCGGCGTGATCTTATGGCACCTTTCCAACGAATACGGCGGCGCCTGCTACTGCCCTTTGTGTCAGGCGGCCTTTCGGGAATGGCTGAAAGCAAAATACGGTACACTGGAGGAACTAAACCGCCAGTGGTGGACAGCCTTCTGGAGCCATACCTATACCGACTGGGAGCAGATTCACGCACCGGTGCCAAACGGAGAAACCGGCACCCACGGCCTGAATCTGGACTGGAAGCGGTTTACCACCGATCAGGTCATTGATTTTATGAAGCTGGAACGGGACGCGGTAAAGGCGGTAAACCCGGAGCTTCCCGTCACTACAAATTTCATGTACTATTTTGACGACTACAATTACGGCAAATTCCGGGATGAGCTGGACGTGATCTCCTGGGACAGCTATCCCTGGTGGAAGGCGGGAGATAACAGTGAGGTGGCTTCCCAGGTAGCCCTGTGGCACGATGTGATGCGTTCCCTGAAAAAGCAGCCCTTCCTGCTGATGGAATCCACCCCCAGCATGACAAACTGGACGCCCGTATCCCGGCTGAAGCGCCCGGGAATGCACATGGCCCAGTGCATGCAGGCCATTGCCCACGGCTCCAATTCCATTCAGTATTTTCAGTTCCGTAAAAGCAGAGGCTCTTCTGAAAAGTTCCACGGAGCGGTGGTAGACCATTACGGCGGCTCCGATACCAGAGTATTCCGGGACGTGACAGAGGTGGGAGAGCGCCTGGAAGAGCTTGACAACCTTTCTGAAAGCATGGTAAAGCCTCAGGTGGCCCTATTGTTTGATACGGAAAACGGCTGGGCCTTACGGGATGCGGCAGGCCCCAGAAACTGCGGAATTCACTATGTGGAAACGGTGCAGCAGCATTATAAGGCTCTGTGGAAGCAGGGAATTTCTGTAGATGTGATCGATGAGGAAAGCGACCTTTCCGGCTACCGACTGGTGATCGCCCCCATGCTCTATCTGCTTCGGGGCAGGATTGAGGAAAAGCTCAGGCGCTTTGTGGAGGATGGCGGCACGCTGGTGGGAACGTATCTTACGGGGCTTGTCAATGAAAACGATCTGTGCTATCTGGGCGGCTGGCCGGGGGCCGGGCTCAAAGAGGTGTTCGGTATATGGAATGAAGCTACCGACGGCCTGTGGGACGGAGAGAAAAACACCCTCTGCACCGGGGGAAAGACCTTTGAAGTCACAGAGCTTTGTGCCCTGATCCATGCCGAAAGCGCTAAAGTGCTGGGAACCTATGGAGAAGATTTTTATCAACAGGAGCCCGCCTTTACCGTAAATGAGTTTGGAAAGGGAAAGGCTTACTACATTGCCGCCAGAACAGAGGACAGCTTCTGTGATGAGCTGTATCATCGGCTGGCGGAGGAGCTGGGGCTGAAAAAGGCCCTGGGCTGCGACCCGCCCCAGGGGGTGGAGGCCTGCCTGCGGGAAACGGAGGAAACCAGCTACCTGTTTCTGCAAAATTTCTTCGGGGAGGAAAAGAGGGTTTCTCTGCCTGCCGGATATCGGACATTCCCAAAGGAGGAAGAATGCAGGCAGATAGATTTGCCCCCTTATGGCTCAAAAGTATTGAAGGGAAGCACAAAATAAGAGGGGTGTGGCCCCGAAAAATTGTAGGGGCTGTGAAAAATCAAAATTCTCTAAAATTTTCGCAGGTTTTTGTAGAATTGCAGGCGGGTTTGTGTTAAAATTTTATTCATAAAATATCGGCTTGAGAAAGCAGGGGCTGCTTTGTGGATCTGTACCCGGCGCTTCCGGCTTTCTCCCCAATAAATGCGGACAGAGAAAGGATGGGCAGCAGAATGTAACAAACGGCGCAGTTTTTTTTCATACCCAAAAATCGAGTTGATACCTAGGGAATCTTTTAACAGGAGCTTGCAGGAGAACTTTCTGACAAGATCGAGGCACATCTGCTCAGGTGGGCCAAGGAAGCGGGCATGGAGGCAAAGACCTTCCAGATCAAGGCCAGCTGTCCCAGGTTTTCCTCCGGAGACGGAAAAGGGATCATCAGCGATACCGTGCGCGGCTATGACCTGTTTTTCATTGTAGATGTGGGAAATTACAGCTGTGTCTATAACTATTTTGGCAAAGAGAACCACATGTCTCCCGACGATCATTTCCAGGATCTGAAGCGGCTGATCCAGGCTGCCAGCGGCAAGGCACACCGTATCAATGTGATCATGCCCCTGCTGTACGGCGGCAGACAGCACCGCAGAAGCTACCGGGAGTCTTTGGATTGCGCCGTAGCCATGCAGGAGCTTCAGGCCATGGGCGTGGAAAATGTAGTCACCTTTGACGCACACGATCCCAGAGTGCAGAACGCCATTCCGCTGATGGGCTTTGATAATCTGATGCCCAGCTATCAGGTGCTGAAGTCCATGTTCCGCAATTTTCCCGATCTTTCCATAGACAGAAACGATTTTATGATCGTAAGTCCCGATGAAGGCGCCATGAGCCGAAATATGTACTATGCCTCCGTGCTGGGTGTGGAGCTGGGCATGTTCTACAAGCGCCGGGATTATTCCAGAGTGGTGGACGGCAGAAACCCCATTGTGGCCCACGAATATCTGGGCTCCGATGTGGAGGGCAAGGATGTATTTATTGCCGATGACATTATTTCCTCCGGGGAATCCATGCTGGATATTGCCTACAATCTCAAAGAGAGAAAGGCAAAAAGGATCTTTGCCTATGCCACCTATGCCATTTTTACCAATGGCCTTGCCACCTTTGACAAGGCGTACCGGGAAGGCGTGATCGACGGCGTATTTGGCTCCAACCTGACCTACCGCACGGAGGAGCTGAAAAACCGCCCCTGGTTCTATGAGGTGGACGTTTCCAAATATATCGCGTATTTTATTTCCGCTCTGAACCATGATATTTCCGTAAGCTCTCTGATCGATCCTCACCAGAAGATCGACGCGCTGCTGGAAAGAAGGCAGGCGGAGCGCAGCAAATATCAGGATCAGCAGCTGAGCTTTGAGAAATAAAGGCCTATGGTTACGGGGCGAAGCACAGGTTTTGCCCCTGGGGCATAGAATACAGACAGAGCTGCGAAGAAGGAAAAGAAGTATCCCCGGTGTACCGGGCAGCAGAGAGAAAAGGGCGAGCAAAATGGGAAAACCTGATTTTGCCGGCTGAAACCCTTTTTGGCCGCGGCGGGGGAGAATGCATTCCGGAGCAGGCAGGGGGAAATCCCTGCCCGGCGGGAGCCGTTATCCTCCTGATGAGAACAAAGCGAAGTGGAACCGCGCGCAAGCGCCTTCGCAGACGGGCAGTCCGTCTGCGAGGGCGCATTTTTCGTTGTGCGCAGTTTGTTGGCTGTTGTTCGTTTGGGGCGGAAGTTTGTGTTAAAGTATAAATTATCAATCATTACTTACTGTCATTCCGAGCAAAGCGAGGAATCTCGATTAGAAGTGACCGGCGGACAAAAGGGCTTTGTACCCGCTGGCTGAGATATAGTCGAGATTCTTCGTCACTACGTTCCTCAGAATGACAGGGAGTAAAAGAGGAGATCAGATCTCCCTGTCATTCTGAGCGAAGCGAAGAATCTCGATTAGAAGTGACCGGCGGACAAAAGGGCCTTGTACCCGCTGGCTGGGATGTAGCCGAGATTCTTCGTCACGAAGAAGCAACGCTTCTTTTCGTTCCTCAGAATGACAGTGAGCAAAAGAGAATCGCTTCGCGATTCAGGGCTTCTCCCAAGACAACCGCCCCGCGGTTGTCTATCTAGCATCCAGAATCCAGGAGGGTGATTCCTATGTTTCAAAAGCTGCGGGAGGATCTGAACGCCGTTATGGAGCGGGACCCGGCGGCCCGTTCCCGGCTGGAGGTGTTTTTTCTCTATTCCGGCTTTAAGGCGGTGCGTGCCCATCGCAGGGCAAACTGGTTTTACCGGCACAATATGAAGTTTTTGGCCCGGCTTATTTCCCAGCGCTCCCGGAAAAAGACAGGGATCGAGATCCATCCGGCGGCAAAAATCGGCAAGGGGCTGTTCATTGACCACGGCATGGGCGTGGTCATCGGCGAGACTACCGAGATCGGGGATTACTGTACCCTGTATCAGAATGTAACTCTGGGCGGTACCGGAAAGGATCAGGGCAAGCGCCACCCCACCCTGGGAGACCATGTGCTGGTAGGCGCGGGGGCAAAGGTGCTGGGCCCCTTTACCGTGGGAGATAACGCCCGGGTAGCGGCGGGAGCCGTGGTGCTGGACGCCGTTCCGCCGGACGCCACAGCGGTGGGCGTACCGGCCCGGGTGGTGAAGATCGGCGGGAAAAAGGTGGAATGTGCCAGCATCCAGCTGGATCAGATCCATGTGGCGGACCCTGTTTCCATGGAGCTCTGTCATCTGCGGAGCCAGCTGGAGCGAATGCAGAATGAATTAAATAATTTATTGGAGAAAAAAGAAGACGGCGAAAAAAATCGGGCGGAAGAAGGAGAATGAAAAATGGAACTGACAAATACCCTGACCATGAAAAAGGAGGCCTTTGTGCCTCACGAGCCGGGAAAGGTGCGGCTGTATACCTGCGGCCCCACCGTGTACCATTTTGCCCATATTGGCAATCTGCGTTCCTATCTGATGGAAGACGTGTTGGAAAAATTCCTGCGGTATGAGGGTTATCAGGTAGATCGGGTGATGAACATCACCGATGTGGGCCATCTTTCCAGCGATGCCGATACCGGCGAGGACAAAATGCTCAAGGGCGCCAGGCGGGAACACAAAACGGTGATGGAGATCGCCCAGTTTTACACAGAGGCCTTCCGGGCAGACTGTGAAAAGCTCAACATCCGCTGGCCGGATACGGTAGTGCCCGCTACCAGCCGCGTTCAGGATTTTATTGAGTTTATTTCCGTGCTGCTTCAAAAGGGCTATGCCTATGAGGCCGGAGGCAATGTGTATTTTGATACCTCGAAGCTCGAAACGTATTATGTGTTCGGCAACCAGAACGAGGAGGATCTGGCGGTAGGCGTGCGGGACAGCGTGGACGCCGATGAAAACAAGCGGAATAAAACCGATTTCGTGCTGTGGTTCACCAAGTCGAAGTTTGAGGATCAGGAACTGAAATGGGACAGTCCCTGGGGCTATGGCTACCCCGGCTGGCATATCGAGTGCTCCGCCATCAGCGTAAAGGAGCTGGGGGAATACCTGGATATCCACTGCGGCGGCATCGATAACGCCTTTCCCCACCACACCAATGAGATCGCCCAGTCAGAAGCCTATCTGGGCCATCCCTGGTGCAGGTACTGGTTCCATGTGCTGCACCTGAACGATGCCAGGGGGAAGATGAGCAAGTCGAAGGGAGAATTTCTCACGGTTTCGCTGCTGGAGGAAAAGGGGTATGATCCCCTGTGCTACCGGCTGTTCTGCTTGCAGTCCCATTACCGCAAGCCCCTGACCTTCTCCTTTGAAAGCCTCACAAACGCGGCCCAGGCCTATCAGAAGCTGATTGCCCGCATTGCCGGGCTTTCCAAAGAGGGAGAACCGGACAGGGAAGCGGCAGAGCCCTTCCGGGAGAAATTCTCCCAGGCGTTGGGGAACGACCTGAATACCTCCCTGGGCCTTACCGTGCTGTATGATATGCTGAAATCCGATCTTTCCGATGCTACCAAGCGGTATTTGGCAGGGGATTTTGATTCCGTGCTTTCCCTGAATCTGCTGGAAGCGGCGGAAAAGGCCGCCGCGCCTCAGGGGCAGACGCTTTCTCAGGCAGAGCGGGAGGAGATCGAAGGGCTGATCGCAAGGCGCGCGGAAGCCAGAAAAAACAAGGATTGGGCCGCCGCCGACGCCATTCGCGATGAGCTTGCCGCCCGCCATGTGGTGACAAAGGACACGCCAAACGGCGTGGAATGGCATGTTAGTTGTTAGGTGTTAGGTATTAGTTGTTAGAAAAGGCACAGATGATTGCTAAATCGGACATTACAGAAAAAAGATGATACTGGATTTTGGATGTTGGACGAGAGAATAGATGGCTTTGCAAAAATGAAAAGAGGTTTCTCAAAATGGAAATTTGCGGAAAAAGGGAATTTGAGCTGCTCCAAAAAATTGGGTTTACCCGTGTGGCCGGGTCCGGGGAGGAACTGCGGGCGGCGGAAATTTTGAAGGCGGAATGTGAAAAGATCGGCGTACCGGCGGAGATCGAGCCCTTTCAAATTGAGGACGGAGAAATCGAAAGGGCGGCCTTTGAAATTCTGGAGCCCTTTCATCAGGAGTATCAGGTCACAGGCTTCAAGTGCGCCGAAAATACGCCGGAAGAGGGCCTGACCGCCCAGTTCCTCTATGTGGAAAACGGGCTGGACGTGAATCTTCTGGACGCCGCCGGGAAGATCGTGCTGGTAAATGGATTTCTGCGGGTGCCGCTGTTCCGCAGGCTGATAAAGGCAGGGGTGGCGGCCATTATCACCATGGAGGGAGAGCTGCGGGACAAGCCGGAGGAAACCGATCTTTCCACCCGCGCCCTGCGCAAGACCCTGCGGGCCTTTGGCAATGTGCCCATGGTGAACCTGCGGGTAAAGGACGCTCTGGATCTGGTGCGCAGAGGAGCCTGCAAGGCAAAACTGACGTTGAGAAATACGGTAGTGGAGCGCACTTCTCACAATGTGGTGTGTACTTTACCAGGTACGGAGAAACCGGAAGAGATAATTTCCTTCGGCGCCCATTACGATTCTGTGCCCTTCTCCACCGGCGTGTATGATAACGGCGCAGGCTCGGTGATCCTCATGGAGCTTTTGCGGTATTTCAAGGAAAATCCACCCCGCCGTACTTTGAAATTTATGTGGTACGGCTCGGAGGAGATCGGATTGGAAGGCAGCAAGGCCTATGTTCGGGATCACAAGGACGAGCTTCCCCGCCATGTGCTGATGATCAACGTGGATGTGGGCGGCCCGGTGCTGGGCGTGGAGGAACTGGGCGTGACCGGGGAAGAAAGATTGGTTTCCTTTGCGGACTACCTGATGAAGATTGGCGGCTACCCGGTACAGGTAAAGCAGTGCATCTATTCCAGTGATTCCATTCCCTTTGCGGATCAGGGCATTCCGGCGGTGAATTTTGACCGGGCCGGAGCCCGTGGCGCCGCCTATATCCATAACCGGTTCGATACCCTGGACTTTCTTTCCGCGGAAATGCTGGAAAAAACCACCGCTCATGTACTGGAATTTTCCAGGGCCATGGTAAATGCCAGGGTGTTCCCGGTAGAGAGAAAAATGCCCCAGAACATGGTGGAGGAGATCGACAAGTACCTCTACAAGAAAGAGCTTCAGGAGGCGGAGGAAGAAAAGGCGCGGAAAGATTCTTGACTTTTTTCCGGCCTTTTGATAGGATAGAGACGATCTCGAATAGAAAGGGAGTAGAAGATGAGACTGTAAGCCTATGAAAAAAACCAGAACAGAAATAGGTTTCGGGCAGGCATTGCCCGCGGCCTTTCTTTGCTGTCGGTTTCATGGCTTACGGATACGTCTTTTTCAGAGAGCTTTGGGGATTTCCCCGAAGCCTCCTCCTGTGTGATGTAGGTATGGCCTGTTTCCGGCAGTTCCGGGAACAGGCCTTTTTGTATAGGAGGAATTAGTGTGAAAAATGCTTTTTCACACACCGTTTTTGTGCCTTTGCCGCAACAAGCAAAGCGGCAATCGGCTGTGCCGACCGGCACAAATTCCGAAAAAAGGAATGAGGAATTTTTATGCTGCAAATACAAAATTTGAATATTTCCATGAGGAAGGACCTGCGGGAGCTTCTTCGGGACTTTACCTTCTCCTTAAACCCCGGGGACAAGGCGGCGGTGATCGGCGAGGAGGGAAACGGAAAATCCACGCTTTTGAAGCTGATCTATGATGAGACTATGGTAGAGGGGTATGCGGAATGGAGTGGCACGATCCGGAAAAACGGCATGGTGCTGGGGTATCTTTCTCAGGAGCTTTCGGCGGAGGATAAAGGGAAAACAGCCTATGAATTCTGCTGTGAGGAAGCCGCCTTTCTGGACAGTTCTCCAAAAGAGCTGGCGGACGCGGCGGCACAGCTGAGGTTTCCCCTGGAGCTGTTTTATTCGGACAGGGCCATGGGGGCCTTGTCCGGCGGGGAAAAGGTAAAGCTGCGCATGGCGCTTTTGACCCTGCGCCGCTCGGACTGCTATCTTCTGGACGAACCTTCCAACGACCTGGATATAGAAACCCTGGAGTGGCTGGAGGACTTTATCCGGAAGTGCTCTCAGCCCGTTTTGTATATTTCCCACGATGAGACCCTGCTGGAAAACACGGCCAATGTGATCCTGCACATGGAGCAGCTGCGAAGAAAGACATTGCCCCGGTGGACAGTGGCCCGCGTGGGCTACCGCCGCTATGTGGAGGAGCGGCTCCAAAGCTTTTCCCATCAGGAGCAGGTGGCCAGGAAGGAGCGGGAAGAGGAGAAAAAGCAGCAGGAGAGATTTCGGAAGATCCAGCAGAAGGTGGAGCACCAGCTGAATTCCATTTCCCGGGGAGATCCCCATGGCGGCAGGCTTCTGAAAAAGAAAATGAAGTCCGTAAAATCCATGGAGCACCGGTTTGAGCGGGAGCACCGGGAAATGATGGAGCTTCCCGATACAGAGGAAGCCATTTTGGTAGGCTTCGGGGAGAACACCGGCGTTCCGGCAGGCAAGACCGTGCTGGATCTTTCCCTTCCCAGGCTGACGGTGGAAGAAGGAGAAGCGGAAAGAATTCTGGCGGAAGGCCTGCGCCTTTCTGTCCGGGGGCCGGAGCATCTCTGCATCACCGGAAAAAACGGCACAGGAAAAACCACCCTGCTGCGCAAACTTGCCCGGGAGCTTCTGCCCAGAACAGATCTGCGGGCTGCCTATATGCCCCAGGATTACGGGGAAACGGTGGAGCAGGGGCAGACCCCGGTGGAGTTTCTGGCAAAGACTTGGGAAAAGGCGGAGCTGACCCGGGTGAAGACCTATCTGGGCAGCATGAAATACACCCCCGAGGAATGCGACCACAGCATTCGGGAGCTTTCCGGGGGACAAAAGGCAAAGCTTTTCTTTCTGAAAATGATTTTGGACGGCAGCAACGTGCTGCTGCTGGACGAACCCACCCGAAATTTCAGCCCCCTTTCCGGCCCGGTGATCCGGGACATTTTGCGGAGCTTTCGGGGGTGTATCATCAGCGTGTCTCACGACAGAAAGTATATCAGCGAGGTCTGCGATACCCTGTATGAGCTGACTCCCCAGGGGCTGAGGGAGCGGGAAGGCTTTTTCGGAAACGGACAGGAGGAGAAGAATTAGAGCCTATCCCGAAATTAGGGATGGTACGGATTACGCAGACAGATTTTTTGTCAGACGAGGTGTTTTCCCGCAGGCATACTGCCGTATGGCAAGGGGAAACAACGCTGTCTGGCGAAAAATATGCAAGTAAGGCGTGCGTGAATAATTTTGGGATAGGCTCTTGAAACATTTGTTCGTAAAATTTGAGAAAACCCATTGATTTTCCAGAAAAATTCCGATATAATGAGGATAACAAATCAAAATCTGCACTGCCGGGCCGGGGGAGAGCTTCCATCGGCATTTGGCGGTGAAAAAGAAACCGGGAGGATACGGGAATGGCGGAAAAGAAGCAGGCGCCCATCAGCACCAGGGCGGATGGAAAGCCGGAAGATAAGGCAAAGGCTCTGGAAACGGCTTTGGCCCAGATCAAAAAGCAGTTTGGCGAGGGCGCGGTCATGCGTTTGGGGCAGGATTCTACCCTGAATGTGGAAAGTATTCCCACCGGCTCTCTTTCTCTGGATATGGCGCTGGGGATCGGCGGCCTGCCCAGGGGGCGTATTGTAGAGGTTTACGGGCCGGAATCCTCCGGTAAAACCACCCTGGCGCTGCATTGCATTGCCGAGGGCCAGAAAATGGGCGGAAACGCCGCGTTTATTGACGTAGAGCACGCTCTTGACCCGGTTTACGCCGGGAATCTGGGGGTGGATGTGGAAAGCCTGCTGGTGTCTCAGCCGGATACCGGCGAGCAGGCCCTGGAGATCACGGAAGCGCTGGTGCGCTCCAACGCCATCGACGTCATCGTGGTGGACTCCGTGGCCGCTCTGGTGCCCCGGGCGGAGATTGAGGGTGACATGGGAGACGCCCATGTGGGCTTGCAGGCAAGGCTTATGAGCCAGGCCCTCCGAAAGCTGGCCGGCGCCATTTCCAAGTCCAACTGTGTGGCCATCTTTATCAACCAGCTCCGTGAAAAGGTGGGCGTGATGTACGGCAACCCGGAGGTCACTCCCGGCGGCCGGGCTTTGAAATTCTATTCCTCCGTGCGCATTGAGGTGCGCAAGGGAGAGATCATCAAGAACGGCACCGATATGATCGGCGCGCGCACCAAGGTGAAGGTGGTCAAAAACAAGGTGGCCCCGCCCTTCCGTGTGGCGGAATTCGATGTGATGTACGGCACCGGCATTTCCCGTACCGGAGAGCTGCTGGACAGCGCCGTGGAGCTGGAGATCATTCAAAAGAGCGGCTCCTGGTTCTCCTATAACGGGGAGCGCATCGGCCAGGGCCGGGATAAGACCAAGGAATTCCTGGCAAGCCATGAGGATATTGCGGCGGAGATCGAAAAGCAGGTTCGGGAGAATGTGGAAAAGCTCTTTGAAAAGCCCGGAAAAACCGGCAATGCAAAGGACGCCGCCACCCCGGTAGAGCTTCCGGAGGCTGCTCCCGCGCCGGAAGCTGCGCCTGCGCCCACCAGCAAGGCGGCGGCAAAGCAGAGCATCGACATCACGGTGGATGACGATTGATGGAGCTGACAGCGGCAGAGCCCCGGCGGAAAAGCCTTATTCAGCTGTATCTGGATGGCGAGGCCGCCGTAAAAATCGATAGGGAAACCTTTCTCCGCTCCGGGTTGAAGCCGGGAGATGAGCTTTCCGATGAGGAGCTGCATGAGCTGATCCAGGCTTCCGACGCCCGACGGGCCAGAGAAAAGGCATTGTATCTCTTGGAGCACCGCAGCCATTCCAAAAAGGAGCTGACGGAGAAGATCGCACGCACCGCAGCTTCCCGGGAAGCCGCCCAGGCAGCGGCGGACCGCATGGAGGAATTGGGCCTTTTAAACGATGAGACCTACGCCAGAGATCTGGCGCGGGAGCTGTTTCTCCGGCGGCGGTTCGGTAAAGCCCGGGTCCGGCAGGAGCTTCGGCTAAAGGGGATCGACAACGAGCTGATCGAGGAGCTTTTAGAGGAATATGCAGACGAAGAACTGGCTCTTGAGAATATTGAGGCGGTGCTTCAGAAAAAATATGCCGGTTGGCAGGAGGATGAAAAAATCCGCCGCCGGGCCTTTGCCGCTTTGCAGCGGCTGGGCTATTCCTATGACCTGATCCGCCGCGCCATGCGCCCGGAGGACGAGGATTTTTAAGAAAACAGCGAAAGGCCGGGTGAATAACCCGGCTTTTCGTTTTTCGCTTATTAGTTGTTGGCGGTTAGTGGTTCGTCATTAGAGAAAGACCAGGGCCTTGTACCCGCTGGTCATTGCTGATCGAGATCCTTCGAGAAGATCTGAAGGATCTTTTGGATTTTCCCGAAGAATCTTGGCTTTTAGCCTTTAGCTGTTAGTAGTTAGTTATGAGAGAAAAGTGATACACACTGTCATTCTGAGCCGACTGGAAGGAGGCGAAGAATCTCGATTAACGCTTACCAGCGGGTACAAAGTTCTTAACCTTCTCTAACGACTAATTACTAATAGCTAACAACTGTTTTCTTGACTTTTCCCTTTTTTTGAGTATAATAAGTATAACTTATCATACTTTTCTAACCAGGAGGCAGCGCTATGTCACCGATGCAGTTTCCCAAAGGAAAATTTCTTTCCACGGTAAAGGTGGGGGAAAAGGGGCAGATCGTTATTCCAAAGGGGGCAAGAGACCTGTTTCAGATCCAGCCGGGAGATACCCTGCTGCTTCTGGCAGACGAAGACCAGGGCATCGCCATTGTGAGAACAGACGGGTATCTGAATTTTGCGAATTCTATTCTGGACGCAATGCGCAAACCACCGGAGCAGGAGGAATAGCCCCTATGGAAATGCTTGCGGTAAAAAATCTGAAAAAGAGCTATCCCGGCTTTGCCCTAAAGGAGATCTCCTTTTCTCTGCCGGAGGGAGCTATTATGGGATTTATCGGGCGAAATGGGGCAGGGAAAACCACAACGCTCAGCTGTCTGCTGAATCTGGTGCATCCCGAGGGGGGAGAGATCTCCTTTTTCGGGCTGCCCTTTGCGGAGCATGAATGGGAAATAAAGCAGCAGATCGGCTTTATTTCCGGCGGGATCGACTATTATCCCCGAAAAAAGCTGCGCGCCATTACCCAGGTGACCCGCAGTTTTTACCGGGACTGGGATGAAGAGGCCTATCGCCGCTGCCTTTCCCTGTTTCGGCTTTCAGAGGACAAAACGCCTTCGGAGCTTTCGGCCGGTATGAAAGTGAAGTACGCGCTGACCCTGGCCCTTTCCCACAAGGCGCGGCTTTTGCTGCTCGATGAGCCCACCAGCGGACTTGACCCTGTTTCCCGGGAGGAGCTTCTGGATCTTTTTCTGACGCTTACCCGGGAGAAGGGCGTGACCATCCTGTTTTCCACCCATATCACTTCAGACCTGGAAAAGTGTGCCGATTCCATCACCTACATCCGGGAAGGGGAGGTTCCCTATTCCGGCGGGCTGAAGGAGTTTCTGGCAAACTACCGGTTGCTGCGTTTTCCCGATGGAATTTCCCTGGACGCCGGGAGTCAGGGCGTTATTGGAGTAAAACGGGAAAAGGAGGGCTATTCCGCCCTGCTGGAAAAAGGAGCGCCTGTTCCCGACGGGGCAGAGGTACAGCCTGCCAATCTGGATGCTATTATGGTTCATTTAGAGGCAAACGATCTTTTCAGGCAGGAGGGCTCCCGATGAAAAATTTAGTAGCTAAGGAATTCCGGCTGGCCTCTCATCCCACGGCCTATCTTTTTTTGGGGCTGTCCACCATGATGCTGATCCCCAATTATCCCCTTTCCGTCACCTTCTTTTATCCCTGCCTGGGCCTGTTTTTTATTTGTCTCAACGCCAGGGAGAATCGGGATATCTTTTATACCATGCTGCTGCCTGTGAAGAAAAGGGAGCTGGTTTACGCCCGTTTTTTCATGGCCGCGGTGTTTCAGCTGGGGGTCGTGGCGCTTTGCGTTCCCTTCCTTTTGCTGCGCAGCCTGTATCCCCCGGTGGGAAATGTGGTGGGGCTGGATGCGAACCTTGCCCTTTTGGGTTTTGGCCTTTTGCTGATGGGCCTTTTTAATGGGTGCTTTTTCCCTCTGTACTACAAAGATCCCCGCAAGGTGGGGAAACCCTTTCTGGTGGGAGCAGCCGTGCTGTTTTCAGGAATTGGCATTACGGAAGCCCTGCCCCATTTCGTGCCCTTTGTCCGGGATCGGCTGGATACGGCGCTGTTTTTGTTCCTGCCGGAAAAGCTATTGTGCCTTTTCCTGGGGGCGGGCCTGTACGCTTTGCTGACGGGGCTTGCCTGCCGAAAGAGCGCAGTCTCCTTTGAAAAGCTGGATCTTTCTTAGGAGAGCCAGATCAAGCCAAACGGCGGGACAGACACGCCGGACTGAACCAGTGCTTTTCCAAAGGGCGCAAAAAAGCAGGAAGCCGGGAAATGGCAATATGCCTTCCCGGCTTCCTGCAATTTTAGCGATTGTCAAGCCAACAGGTAAGTGCTAAACCATAAATTAATACAAACTCTTGCCCTAAACGAACAACGAAACGCCCTTGCCCTTTCTAACAACTAATTACTAACAGCTAACAACTATTATGATTTCGCCAAAAGTTGATAGCTTTCCTTCAGCGCCGGGTAAAGGCTGCGGTAAACCTGATAGTACCGCTCATATTGCGGTACGTTTTCCGCAATGGGGGGCTGAGGGGGATTGGTACGGATCATAGTGTCGCAGGCGGCCTGTACGGAAGGGTACAGCCCCGCGCCCACACCGGCCAGGATCGCCACGCCCAGGGCCGGGCCTTCCCGGGAGGCCACGGTTTTGACCGGGCAGTTATAGGTATCCGCCAGCATCTGCCGCCACAAGGGGGAGGTGCCGCCGCCTCCGCAGGCCATCATCTCCCCGATGGAAACGCCCATTTCCCGCAGAACCTCCACGCTGTCCCGCTGGGAATAAACCACGCCCTCCAGCACGGCCCGCAGAAGATCCCGCTTGGTATGAATGGCGGAAAGGCCAAAGAAAACGCCTCTGCAATCCGGGTCTAAATGGGGAGTGCGTTCTCCCATCAGGTAGGGCAGGTACAAAAGCTTGTTGCAGCCAATGGGGGATTTTTCCGCCTCCTGATCCATCAGAAAATAGGGGTCAACCCCCATTTCCCTGGCTGTTTCCTTTTCCGCCCCGCAGAACTGGTCCCGGAACCATTTCAGGGAAAGTCCCGCTCCCTGGGTAACGCCCATCACATGCCATGCGCCGGGAACGGCGCAGCAGAAGGTGTGAACTCTGCCTTTAGGGTCTATGGTGATCTTATCCGTATGGGCGTAAACCACCCCGGAGGTGCCGATGGTGGTAAAGGCCCTGCCGTCCCGAACGACGCCGGTGCCCACCGCGGCGGCGGCGTTGTCTCCCGCGCCGCCTACCACCGGCGTTCCCGCCTTAAGCCCGGTAAGGGCGGCAGCCTGCTCTGAGATCACGCCGGTGATCTCGGGAGATTCATAGACCTTCCCCAAAAGGGAGGGGTCAATTTCCAGCTTTTCCAAAATTTCCCGGCTCCAGCAGCGGCCCGGTACATCCAGAAGCTGCATGCCGGAGGCATCGGAAACCTCTGTGGCGAATTCCCCGGTGAGCATGTAGCGCACATAGTCCTTGGGCAGCAGGATATGGGCGCATTTTTGATAGAGCTCCGGCTGGTGCTTCCGCACCCATAAAATTTTTGAGGCGGTAAAGCCCGTCATGGCTGGGTTTGCAGTGATCTCGATGAGCCGTTTTTCTCCTACCTTTTGGGTGATCTCCTTACATTCCTCGGCGGTGCGCTGGTCACACCAGATAATGGAGCGGCGCAGCACTTCCCCGTTTTGATCCAGCATCACAAGGCCGTGCATCTGCCCGGAAATGCCGATGCCGCGGATGGCGGCAGGGTCTATGCCGCTTTGCTCCAGCACAGAACGCAGGGTTTTTACCGTGGCCTGCCACCAGTCCTCCGGTTCCTGCTCCGCCCAGCCGTTTTTTTCCTGGATCAAGGGATATTCTTCCAGGGCGCTGGCAATGACAGCGCCGGTTTTATCAAACAGTACGGTTTTTGTGCCGCTGGTGCCGAGATCAATTCCGATCAGATATTCCATAAAAAACTCCCCTTTGTTATCGCTGACCTGTTTGTTCTTATTTTCTCTGATTTTTCCGGCAATGTCAAGGGATTCCCCAACAATTAAGGGGCTGGTAATTCCTTTGTTTTTTTGGAATCACTCTTGCGATATGGAGCAAATTATGCTATCGTTAAGGCTGAAACTTTTAACAAAGCGAGGGCAGTCTATGAAAGGGTATGACGCGGTGATCGTTGGGGCCGGTGTGACCGGGTGCGCAGTGGCGAGAGAGCTTTCCCGCAGGGAGGGCCGCTTTCTGGTGCTGGAAAAAGAGCCCGATGTATGCGAGGGCACCAGTAAGGCAAATTCCGCCATTATTCACGCGGGTTTTGACGCGGAACCCGGCACCTGGAAGGCCAGAATGAATGTGCGGGGCAACGCCATGATGGACAAGCTCTCAGAGGAACTGGATATTCCTTTCCAACGGATCGGCGCTTTGGTGGTGTGCCTTTGCGAAGAAGATCTGCCGAAGCTGCGGGCGCTCTATGAAAAGGGGAAAACAAACGGTGTGCCGGGACTGCGGCTGTTGACGGGCCAGGAAGCAAGGGAGCTGGAACCCAATTTGCAGAAAGAGGTCTGCGGCGCGCTGCTGGCGGAAACCTCCGGGATCGTTTGCCCCAATGAGCGGACTAAGGGCTTGGGGGAAAAGGCTGCCCAAAACGGCGTGGAGTTCCGGTTTGATACGGAAGTACTCTCCCTAGAGCGCTCAGAGGAAAGCTGGATCCTGCACACCGATACAGGAGATGTAAAAGCAAGGGCCGTGGTCAATGCCGCAGGGGTGTATGCCGACAGGCTCCACAACCTGGTCTCTGAGGAAAAGCTTGCGATCACTGCCCGGCGGGGAGAATATATGCTGCTGGATAAAAGCGCGGGGGGCCATGTGCGCCACACCGTGTTCCAGCTGCCGGGGCAGTATGGAAAGGGCGTGCTGGTGTCCCCCACCGTTCACGGTAATTTACTTTTGGGCCCCACTGCCCGGGATCTGGAAGAAAAGGAAAGCACCGCCACCACGGCCGATGGGCTTCGGGAGGTGGCGGAAAAATCCGCGTTTGGCGTGGAAGGGCTGCCGCTGCGGCAGGTCATTACCTCTTTTTCCGGGCTGCGGGCTCACGAAGCGGGAGACGATTTTGTGCTGGGAGAAACCGCAGACGGCTTTTTTGACGCTGCGGGGATCGAATCTCCCGGGTTGACCAGCGCCCCGGCCATCGGGGAATATCTGGCGGAGAAAATAGCGGAAAAGCTGGCGCTGCCGGAGAAGAAGGACTTTACTCCCACCCGCCGGGGCGTTCCCCATATCGCTTCTCTGCCCCTCGCGGAGCGGGTGGAAAAAATACGGGAAAACCCGGCATACGGCGCCATCGTCTGCCGGTGCGAGGAGATTTCCGAGGGAGAAATTTTAGATGCGATCCATAGCACCCTGGGGGCAAGAACGCTGGACGGGGTCAAACGCCGCACCAGAGCCGGAATGGGTCGCTGTCAAAGCGGATTCTGTTCTCCCAGGGTGATGGAGCTCCTTTCCCGGGAGCTTCCGGAAGAGCTTTTGGAGATCCGAAAAAACGGCAAAGCCTCCGGGATCGTTCTGGAAAAGCTTCGCTGAGGGGGGGAAGGAACATGAAGCATACCATCGTGATCATCGGCGGCGGCCCTGCCGGGCTGGCGGCGGCCATTGCCGCCCGGGAAAGCGGCGTTTCCGATGTGATAATTTTTGAGCGGGAGCCGGAATTAGGCGGCATTTTGAACCAGTGCATCCACAACGGCTTTGGGCTTCATACCTTTCGGGAGGAGCTGACCGGGCCGGAATATGCCCAGCGGTATGTGGAAAAGGCGGAGGCGCTGGGAATTCCGGCAAAGCTCAGCACCACCGTAATTGGCCTGGAGCGTGCTTCTTCCGGAGAAGGACTTCTTGTTACCACCGTGAGCCGGCAGGATGGCCTGGTGCAGACAGAGGCAAAGGCTGTGATACTGGCCATGGGCTGCCGGGAGCGGCCCAGAGGGGCCTTGAATATTCCGGGGCTTCGCCCCACCGGTGTATTTTCCGCCGGTACCGCCCAGCGCCTGGTAAACCGGGAGGGATACCTGCCCGGCCGTGAGGTGGTGATCCTCGGCAGCGGTGATATCGGGCTGATCATGGCCCGCCGCATGACGCTGGAGGGGGCAAAGGTCAAATGCGTGGCGGAAATCCAGCCCTATTCCGGAGGGCTGAAACGGAACATTGTGCAGTGCTTAAACGATTATGATATTCCCTTGAAGCTGAACCATACCGTGGTGGATATTCGGGGAAAGGAACGGGTGACGGGCGTGACCATTGCCCGGGTAGATGAAAGACTTACTCCCATTCCCGGCACCGAGGAGGAAATTTTCTGCGATACCCTGCTGCTTTCGGTGGGACTGATCCCGGAAAACGAGCTTTCCCGGGAGCTTGGCGTGGAGCTTTCTCCCGTGACCAGCGGGCCCAGGGTCAATGAAAGCCTGGAAACCAGCGTCCCCGGTGTGTTTGCCTGCGGCAACGTGCTGCATGTTCACGATTTGGTGGACTATGTATCGGAGGAAGCGGCAGAGGCCGGAAAAAACGCGGCCGCCTACTGTAAGGGAGAGCCGGCAGAGGCTGGAAGGGAAATTCCCCTGTGTCCCGGCGGCGCGGTGCGGTATACAGTGCCTGCCGCTGTGAGCCCGGAAAAAATGGGAGCACAGCTGACGGTACGGTTCCGGGTAGGAAAAAACCTGCGGGGCGCTTCGGTGGTGGTAGAAGCGGACGGCAGAGAGCTGCTGTGCCGGAAGCGGCCTGTGATGGCTCCCGGAGAGATGGAGCAGATCAGCCTGAAGAAGGAATGGCTGACCGGCACGGAACAGGAGATCAAAATCTTTACCCGGGAAGCTTAAGGCAATACCGCTTAGAATTATGTGGTATTGCCTTAAGTGCCCGGATTTGAAACGTTTTAAAATTTCCAGATGAAAAGAGGAAAGTGCAGTATGGAAACCAAAGAGCTCACTTGTATCGGCTGCCCGCTGGGCTGCGGTCTGCGGGTGGAGATCAATGAAAAAGGGGAAGCGGTTTCCGTTTCCGGCAATACCTGCAAGCGGGGGGAGATCTATGGAAAGCGGGAAGTGACCGCCCCGGTGCGCACCGTCACTTCTACGGTAAAGGTGCTGGGCGGGAAAGCGCCGGTGGTTCCCGTGCGCACGGCATCTGATATCCCCAGGGAAAAGATTTTTCCGTGTATGGAGGAAATTCGGAAAGCGGCGGCCTCCGCTCCGGTAAAGCTGGGCGATGTGGTGATCAGGAATGTGGCTGGCACCGGAGTAAATGTCGTAGCCGCCAAGACCATAGAAAAGGAGTGACTGCTTATGGCGCTTGATCAAAGGATTACAACGGTTCTGTTTGATTTGGACGGCACCCTGCTTCCCATGGACGAAAAGAAATTTGTAAAGGCGTATTTTGGGGAGCTGGCGAAAAAGGGCGCCGAATACGGCTATTCCGATGGGGAAAAGCTTACTGCCGCCGTGTGGAAGGGAACCGGAGCTATGGTGAAAAATGATGGCAGTGAAAAAAATGTGGATCGCTTCTGGAAGGTGTTTTCCCGGGAAATGGGGCCGGAAGCCTTAAATCTTCGCCCCGTTTTTGACCGTTTTTACGCTGAGGAGTTCGACCGGGTAAAAATCTCGGTAGGAGAAAATCCGCTGGCAAAGCAGGCGGTGCGGGGGCTGCGGGAAAAGGGATATGATGTGATCCTGGCCACCAATCCGCTGTTTCCCGCGACGGGAGTTAAAACCCGGCTTTCCTGGATCGGCCTTACACCGGAGGACTTTCTGGAGGTCACAAGCTATGAGGACTATTCCTTCTGCAAGCCGAATCCCGCCTATTTTGGGCAGATCCTGGAAAAAACCGGGAAACGCCCGGAGGAATGTATCATGGTGGGAAACGACGCCGTGGAGGATCTGGCTTCTCTGGAACTGGGGCTGGACGGCTATTTGGTAACAGATTGCCTCATTAACAGCGAAAATCGGGAGCTTTCCGGGATAAAGCATGGAAGCTTTGCCGAGTTTTGCGATTTTGCGGAACTTTGCTGAACAGGGGACTATGCAAAGAAAGAGGAGATACCAATGGAGAATATAAAAAAGCAGGGCATTTGGGAAACAAAACAATTCCTGATCGACTGCGCAAGAGACCATCCAAAGGCTCAGGTGGAAGACTATGTAAAACATCTGTATCAATCTGAGTTCGGCGGCGGACACATGATAACAGACGAGGCAGCTTCTTTGCTTCGTCTTCGGGAGGAAATTGCGGGCCTTTCCGAAAAGCAGAAAAAGCAGCCCTGGTTTTTTCACCTGTGCGGCCACTTTTGCAGGATCAATCTTTCCGTAAGCGAAGTGCTTTCTCCGGAGATGCTTCATCGGCTTTTTATAGCTTCCGCTTGCAGGGTGCCAAAGGGAGCGAGATTTCTTTTCGAGGAAAAGCTGCGGCTTTTTTGGGAGATGAGCCGGGAAAAGGACAGCCCGTTTCCCTTTTCCTCGAAGGAAGTGGAGGAATATCTGCGGGGCTACAAAGAAAGCGGATACCAGCCTGTGCAGCACAGCGAGGAATACCACAGGATCTATGAGCCGGCTTATCGGGTGATCTGCCGGGAATATGCGGAATATGTGAAGCTTTATGCCGCCATGGAACGGTGCCTGAAGGAGCGGGGCAGTGTGACCGTGGCAATAGACGGAAACAGCGCCGCGGGAAAAAGCCGGCTGGGAGATATCCTTACGCAGATTTTTGACTGCAATGTGTTTCATGCGGACGATTTTTTCCTTCCCCTGGAAAAACGCACTCCCCAGCGGCTTTCCGAAACAGGCGGCAATATGGACAGAGAGCGGCTTCGGGAAGAGATTTTGGAAAAGCTTCGGGGAGAACAGAGCTTTTCCTACCGTCCCTTTGACTGCTCTCTTATGAAGCTGAGTGAGCCGGTGGAGGTACAGCCGAAAAAGATCAATATTTTGGAGGGCGCCTACTGCATGCACCCGGAGCTTCGGGAATACTATGATGTAAAGGTGTTTTTATCTATTTCTCCCGGAGAGCAGAGCACCCGAATCCTGGAAAGAAACGGTAATTTTATGCTCCGAAGGTTTTTAGAGGAATGGATTCCCATGGAAAACGCATACTTTGAGAAGATGAAGGTTCGGGAAGCATGCGATTTCGTTTTTTAACGCAGCCTGTTTTGCCGGAAAGAGGGGAAATTTTTCCCGGTTTCCGGGAACTATAAATTTACATTGCAAAAGAAAGGAAGATTCAGATGGCAGTATTGACATTGACAAAGGACAATTTTGACAAAGAGGT
>CAMVYG010000003.1 GCA_947171615.1 uncultured Clostridia bacterium | reverse complement strand
AGCTGCCTTTCCCAGGGAGCCCAGCATACCGGCCAGCGCGGAGGGATCGAAGCCTCCGGATTGCTGGGGAGCGGCGGGCTGCGCAGGCGGCGGAGCCGCCTGATTGTCCGAGCCTCCGCCCAGCCCCAGGGCGCTCATCATGCCCTGGATCTGCTGCATGCTTTGGGGATCCGATAAAATTTGATTCAGTTGTTGGCTCAGGTCGTCCATACCGTTCCTCCTTTCCGAAGGCGTCTAGTTGTTAGCTATTAGCTATTAGTTGTTAGAGAAGGGCTAAAGGTTGTGCTAATATATAATTTATCGCACTAGCGAATTTCTCTTACTGTCATCCTGAGGAACGCAGTGACGAAGGATCTCGGCTAGTGCTTACCAGCGCCCTCTCAGTCACGGTAAAGCCGTGACAGCGTCTCGCCTGTCGGCTCGGGCGGTTTGCATCAACGTCCCACGGGGACGTGCTCACCCCAAAGGGAGAGTCAAGTCTTTGGACGCAAATTCCTGCTGGCCGAGATTCTTCGAGAAAATGCGTAACATCTTTTTTTCAGTATAATGACAGTGAGTAGTGATCGATAAATCATGGTTTTTCACTCAACTGAATGTAGGGACCGGCCTCCGGACGGTCCGTCGGCTTAGCTGGGAATTTGCGGCCCGTCGGGGAGGGTTGGCCCTACAGAACGGTATACAATAAAGTATATTTCTACCAGGATTTGCTTTTACTGATTCCCCTTTTGAAACATTTGAAATAATTTTTGAGCCTGAGGAGAAGAAAGCAGTTTTTTTGCGGCGTCGGGGTCGTTTAATACCTTTTGCATGGCGGCGGATTCATTCTGCCCCAGCATTTTGGAAAGATCTCCGTTTTGGGCCGCCTGCTTCAGCGCCTCCGGGGTAGTTCCCAGGCGCTGAGAGGTCAGCTTCAAAAGGGCCTCCAGCTGCTTTTCGTTGAAATTCGGTTGAGCTTGATCCATACTATCCCATCCCTTCTATAGCGTATTCCATACTATGCGGGAAGGGCGGGAATGATGAAAGATCCTCGAAAAGGAGAAACTTTTATGCGTATTTTAGTTGTTTCCGATACTCACCGGAATGTGAGAAATCTGCGGGAGGCGCTGCTTTCCCAGCCTACTGCGGAGATCGTGATCCACCTGGGAGACGTGGAGGAAGACGTAGAGCTTCTTCGCCACAGCTTTCCGGAAAAAATGTTTTTGCAGGTACGGGGAAACTGCGATTGGGGCTCCACCCTGCCGGATAGGGGAATCTATGAAGCGGAGGGCGTGAGGATCTTCTACACCCACGGGCATTTGTACAATGTGAAAAGCGGACTGTACCAGGCGGTGTGCGCCGCCAGAGAGCAGAAGGCCCAGGTGCTTTTGTTCGGCCACACTCACCGGGCTCTCACCGATTACGAGGACGGTCTGTACCTGATGAACCCCGGCTCCGCAAGCTGCGGCTCCCTGGGAGAGCCTGCAAGCTACGGGATTTTGGATATCACGCCTCAGGGGATCGTGACAAATATTATTTCTTTGCGGTAAAGCCGACGGGTTTCGTGTTGACAGTGCCGCCAAAAAATGGTAATCTTACAATAGGATTTTAGAGAAAACTGCCCGATAAACGGACTGCGCTCCAAGGATGTGCCGTCCGTTTGGGCAAGTAAACAGGAAAGGGATGCATCCACATGACCGAGTATGAAAGATGGCTGCAGCAGGAGTTGGACGATAAGGATCTCAAGGAGGAGCTTCTGGCGGTGAAGGATCAGCCGGAGGAAATCAACGACCGGTTTTACCGGGATCTGGAATTTGGCACCGGCGGCCTGCGGGGCGTGATTGGCGCAGGCACCAACCGCATGAACGTGTATACCGTGCGGAAGGCCACCCAGGGCCTTGCCAATTATTTATTGAAGCACGCAAACGGGAAACCCCAGTCCGTGGCCATTGCCCACGACAGCCGGAATAAGGGCGTGCTGTTTTCTCAGCAGTCCGCGGCGGTGCTTGCGGCCAACGGCATCAAGGCATATCTTTATCCTCAGCTGATGCCCACCCCCTCCCTTTCTTATGCGGTGCGGCATTTGAAGTGCGACGCGGGCATCTGCGTTACCGCCAGCCACAACCCCGCCAAGTACAACGGCTATAAGGCTTACGGCAGCGATGGCTGCCAGGTCACGGCGGATATGGCGGACGGTATTATGCAGGAGATCAATGCCCTGGATATTTTTTCCGGCGTGAAGAAAATGGACTTTGACGAGGGCGTAAAGCAGGGGCTGATTGAATATATCGGAGAGGAGACCGTCAGCGCCTTCCTGGACGATGTATATAAGGAGAGCCTCCTTGGCGACGCCAGCAATTTGAAGCTGGTGTATACCCCCTTGAACGGCAGCGGAAAAATGTGCGTTACCCGAATTCTGGACCGCATCGGCGTGAAGGATATCACCATTGTGCCGGAGCAGAGCGAGCCGGACGGCAATTTCCCCACCTGCCCCTATCCGAACCCCGAGATCCGGGAGGCGCTGCAAAAGGGCCTGGAGCTTTGCGAAAAGGTGAAGCCCGACCTGCTGCTGGCCACCGACCCGGACTGTGACCGGGTAGGTATTGCCGTGAATCAGAAGGACAGCTATGTGCTGATGTCCGGTAACGAGGTGGGCATTCTGCTGCTTGACTTCATTGCCAAGGTAAAGCAGGAGCAGGGCAAGCTGCCGAAAAATCCCGTGGCGGTGACCACCATAGTCAGCACTGATATGGTGGATCCTATCGCCAAGGAATATGGTGTGGAGCTGCGCCGCTGCCTCACCGGCTTTAAGTATATCGGCGATATTATTGCCGAGCTGGAAGAGAAGGGTGAGGAAGACCGCTACCTGCTGGGCTTTGAGGAAAGCTATGGATACCTTTCCGGGGGCTATGTCCGGGATAAGGACGCCGTGGACGGCAGTATGCTCATCTGCGAAATGGCCTCTTATTACAAAAACAAGGGCATGACCCTGGTAGACGCCATGAACGCGTTGTATGAGAAGTACGGCTATTACAAAAACGACCTGTGCAACTTCGGCTTTGAGGGCGAGGACGGCATGAAGACCATGAACGGCATTATGGACACCCTGCGGAAGAATCCGCCCGCAGAGATCGCCGGGGCAAAGGTAGTGGGCCGCAGCGACTATCAGGAATCCGTTTCCTATGGGGACAAAGAGGGCAAGATCGACCTGCCCAAATCCAATGTGCTGGAATACCGGCTGGAGACCGGCTGTAAGCTGATCGTTCGCCCCTCCGGCACCGAGCCGAAGATCAAAATCTACCTTTCCGGCAAGGGAAAGACCCGGGAAGAAAGCGAAGCGGTCATTGCCAGGATGAAGGACGCTGTTCCCGGCTTGCTGGGGATTTGAGCTTCTTCCCGAAAATAGTGTTTATACAGAGAGCCGCCGGAACCCCGGCGGCTCTCTTTTATGATGGAATGGGTTCAAAAAGGGTAGGTTATCTTGCTTCCCTTTGGAAAATGATGTAAAATAAACAGAATAAGACGGAATCGAAAAGGGGTTGCGTATGAGCGAAGTAAATGTCAGCCGGGAGATCAGCCGCCTGATCCGGTATGGGCTGCAAAAGGGCCTTTTGACGCCAATGGACGAAGCGTATGCCGTAAACAGGCTGTTAGCGGTATTGGGCGAAACAGCCTTTGAGAAGCAGGAAATGGAAGAAACACTGGAAAATCCGGCGGAGCCTCTAACCCGGCTGTGCGACCACGCGGCAAATCGGGGTTTGCTTTCCCCGGATACGCAGGACGCCAGAGATCAGCTGGATACAGAGCTGATGAACTGCCTGATGCCCCGGCCCTCCGAGGTGGCGGAGAAGTTTTACGCTCTGTACCGGGAGGATAAAAAGGCTGCTACAGAGTATTACTACGGCTTGAGCAAGGCCTCCAACTATATCCGGACGGACCGGGTGGCCCGGGATAAGCAGTGGACGGCCCCCACCCCTTACGGGGATCTGGTGATCACCATCAACCTTTCCAAGCCGGAAAAGGATCCCAAGGCCATTGCGGCGGCAAAGAACGCTCCCCAGACCGGCTATCCGAAATGTGCCCTGTGCCGGGAAAACGAGGGCTTTCAGGGCAGCCCCAATCAGGCGGCCAGAGGGAACCATCGGCTGATTCCCCTGACGCTGTGCGGAGAGCCCTGGTTTTTACAGTATTCCCCCTATGTGTACTACAACGAGCACTGCATCGTATTAAGCGCGGAGCACCGCCCCATGAAGGTAAGCCGTGCCTCCTTTGAGCATCTGCTGGACTTCGTCACGGTGCTGCCCCACTATTTCATCGGCTCCAATGCCGATCTGCCCATTGTAGGCGGCTCCATTTTGTCTCACGACCATTTTCAGGGGGGAAATTACGAATTCCCCATGGCCAAGGCGCCTTTGCGGGAGTCCCTTTCCTTCCCCGGCTTTCCAGGGGTAGAGGCGGGGATCGTCAACTGGCCCATGTCTGTGATCCGCCTGCGCGGTGAAAAGAAGGAAGAGCTGGTAGAGCTGGCGGACCGTATTTTGCAGGCCTGGCGGGGCTACTCGGATGAAAGCGCGGAGATCCTGGCTTTTACCGGGGAAACGCCCCACAATACCATTACTCCCATTGCCCGCCGCCGGGGAGAAGCCTTCGAGTTGGATCTGGTGCTGCGAAACAACCGCACCACGGAAGAGCACCCGCTGGGGCTGTTCCACCCCCATGGGGAATACCACCATATCAAAAAGGAAAATATCGGCCTCATTGAAGTGATGGGCCTTGCGATCCTGCCGCCCCGGCTGCTTTCTGAAATGGAGCTTTTGCGGGAAGCGCTTTCCGTGCCGAAAAAGGCGGAGGAAATTTTCCAGCGCCCGGAAATGGAAAAGCACCTGACCTGGTACCGGGAGCTGAAGGCTGCCGGTGTAAATGCAGAGAACGCTGAAAAAGCCATCAAGGACAGCATCGGGGAGATTTTTGGAAAAATTCTGGGAAACGCCGGGGTGTACAAGGACACCGAAGAAGGCAGAGCGGCCTTCCGGCGGTTCTGCGGCAGCGTATGAACGGGAAAAGCGCGGGGCCGGGAGAGTGGATTTTGAATCTGTTCTTCCCTGCCCGCTGTCTGTTTTGCGGAACGCTTCTTCCGCCGGGGCACTGCGTTTGTGAGGACTGCCGGAAAGAACATCTCTCAAAGCCGCCGCTGGTCAGGCGGTACAGTTTGCCGGGAGCGGGGGCGGAGGGTTTTTCCGTTGTTTCAGCCACGGTTTATGAGGGCGGTTTTCGGAAAACCCTGTACCGGTTTAAGTTTCGGGGAGAAAAGGGGTTGAGCAGACCCCTGGGAAAGCTTTTGGCGGAAACGGCGGAGCAAACCGGGCAGAGCTTTCAAGCTGTGACCTGGGTGCCTATGACAAAGACTAAAAAGCGAAAGCGGGGCTATGACCAAAGCGAGCTGCTGGCAAAAGCGGCGGCAAAGGCTTTGGAACTGCCCTGTCTGCCTCTTTTGGAAAAGGCACGGGAAACGGAGACCCAGCACCAGCTTCCCCGGCGGCAGCGGCTTTCCAACGTGAAGCATGCTTATGAGGCAAAACCGGAATGCCGGGGGAAGGCGGTGCTTCTGGTAGATGATATCGTCACCACCGGCGCTACCCTGCGGGAGTGCGCCAGTGCGTTGTATGAAGCCGGAGCAGTCAGAGTTGCAGGGCTGTGCGCAGCAGACGCCACAGCGGTAAAAACGGAGGGGGAAAAAAGCCTATGATCCATCGGTTTTCCAGAGAGGAATTGCTTTTGGGGCCGGAAAAGCTGGAAAAGCTGAAAGCTTCCCGTGTGGCGGTATTCGGCGCGGGAGGCGTGGGCAGCTATGTGATCGAAGCCCTGGCCCGCAGCGGCGTAGGCGCGCTGGACCTGATCGATGGCGATACCGTGAGCCTGACCAATATTAATCGCCAGCTTTTTGCTTTGGAAAGCACCCTCCATCTGCCCAAGGCGGAGGCTGCTATGAAGCGGGTGAAGGACATCAATCCCGATTGCAGAGTCCGGGCCTATCCTCTGTTTTTCACGGCGGAAACGGAAGAGTCCTTTGATTTTTCCCAGTATGATTATGTGGCGGATGCCATTGATACCGTTACCTGGAAGCTGCTGCTGATCTCCCGGGCAAAGCAGGCAAAAACGCCGGTGATCTCCTGTATGGGAACCGGAAATAAGCTGGATCCCATGGCCTTTCAGGCAGCGGATATTTTTGAAACCACCGTGTGTCCTCTGGCCCGGGTGATGCGCAAGGAGCTGAAAAAGCGGGGGATCGAGGGAGTAAAGGCCGTGTTTTCCACAGAGGAACCAAAAACGCCCCTGCCAGTAGAGGCAGGGGACGAAAAGGGCATGGGCGGCGAGGGAGAGCGCCGGGCCGCCACGCCGGGGAGTATGGCGTTTGTGCCTGCGGCGGCGGGTCTTTTGATGGCGGCGGAGATCGTAAGGGATTTGACGGAAAAAGGAGTATCGGTATGAAAAAAGTGTGGATCGCGCAAATTATCAGCCTGTTGACGCTTTTCATCGGCGTACTGCTTTTGGGGATAGAGATTTTCATGAAGCGCATGGACCCGGACCGGATCATCCTGTTTGCAGTCATTGCAGGTGCGGGCCTGCTGGGAACCTGCGCCTGTGGTATCTGGCGGGCATTTTGGGGGAACGCAAAGAAAAAGTAGAAACAGAAAGAAACACTGAACTGTTTCGAGAAGAAAGCCGCAGGCTTTCTTTTGTTCAGCGTTTCTCTTGAGATGCTTGCAAACGATCGCTTGCTGTCGGACAAAAAATATGCTGCTTGGAGAAATCCGGTACTTTTGGCAAAGCCAAAAGGCGGGTGTTTCACACCCGAGGAATTCTCCAGGATAATCGCTCTGCGATTATTTTACCACAAGGAAAGCTTTCGGCTGTTTTGCGCAGGCAGAAAACCAATCTGCCCCAAAATGGGAAGCAGCGCGGCAAAAAGTACTGTCAGCATAATGGTTTGTACCGGGAGCATAATGGCGTTTTTGACAAGGCTGGTAGCAGCTACTACCAGATACGCTTTGCCGTAAAGAATGGAGCTCCACAATGCCCCCAGGGTAACATTCAGAATATTGGTACTGAACTTTGCAAGAAAAATGCGAACGATAGAGGTTTTTGCCCGGTACAAAAACAGAGCGTAAAACAAAGTACCCAGCATGGTGGTAAGGGCATAGCCCGGAAAATAGGGGCCGGTGGGATGGATCAAATAAGAGATCGTATCTTCGGCAATGCCAAATACCAGTGCGTTTACAGGTCCGCCTACCATGCCGCAAGTGGCCCGGGCCAGAAATCCCCAGCTTACTTTTACTTCGTTTCCCACGGGAATGGAAGGAATCAAAGAGAGCGCCACGCAGGCGGCGATCATCACGGCGGAAAAAGCCAGGATGGGAAGCCTTTGAAAATCCTTCAGGGCGTCGTGCCAGTAGGCACGGGAAAAGGGATGTTTGTAGAGCATAAAAATACCTCCTGAAATGTAAATTCGGCAGGTTGCTCCGGCGGAAAAACCGCTTTGGAGCTATGCCGCATCACAGGAGGAAAATATCCGGTTCTGCGGCAGCGGGATGCGGGCTGCGTACTGCAAGCGAAAAGAAGCGGGAACCCCGCTGCTTTCCGGCTTTTCGTCCGGCGGACAACTCCCCGTTCCGCCGGCACTACTCCCAAAAAGGGAAACACACGCCGCCCTACTCTGCCTATGTTCTGTCAGTATAGCACAGGCGGGGGAAAAAGGCAACTAGTTGTTAGCTGTTAGTAATTAGTCGTTAGAAAGAGCATGACCTTTTCCTATTACCGATACTTGACCGCTAACAGCTCTCCAGCATTCAATAATTAGCAACATATAGAAAAGAGGAACGGGAAATGAGAAAGCAAGGAGGAAAACGGTTTGCGGCGGCAGTGCTGGTGCTGACGCTGCTTTTAGGAGGGTTCTTTCCGGCCATGCCTGTGAAGGCGGCGGCAAAAAAGCTTGTGGCCATTACCTTTGACGATGGCCCCGGCCCTTACACTAACCGTCTGCTGGACGGGTTGAAGGCCAGAGGCGCGAAGGCTACCTTTTTTATGTTGGGCAGCCGGGCGGAAGCATATCCCGAGGTGGTAAAGCGGGTTTACCGGGAAGGCCACCAGGTGGCAAACCACAGCTATGACCATCCCGATCTGACCACGCTTTCAGACGCCGGAGTGCGCAGCCAGATCCAGAACACTAACCAGATCCTGAACAGAGCCTGCGGAAAGGGGACAAGCTACCTGGTGCGTTCCCCTTACGGCAGTGAAACCAGCCGCACCCGCTCTTTGATCGGCGCGCCGCTGATCTACTGGTCGGTAGACCCGGTAGACTGGAAATACCGAAATGCGGAAACCGTGAAACAAAATATTTTAAAAAACACCTTTGACGGAGCCATTGTGCTGGTGCATGATATCCATTCTACCAGTGTAGACGGTGCGCTGGCCGCCATTGACAGCCTGAAAAGGAACGGATATGAATTTGTCACGGTGCAGGAGCTTTTTCGCCGCCGGGGGAAAACCCTGGAAAAAGGGGTAGACCACTACAGCTGCAAGCCTACAGGGAAAGACCTTGGCCCTGTGAAAGCTCCGGTGATCTCAAACGAGGCGGAAAACGGAAGGCTGAAAATCACCATCACCGCCCAGGCCGGGGCGCAGATCTATTACTCCACAAACGGCTCTGCCTTAAATCAGGAAAGCAAGCGGTATACAGGGCCGTTTTTTGCCGATGCACCCTGCACGGTTCGGGCAGTGGCGGCCTTTGACATGAACGGCAGCCGCAGCGAAGAAATATCGGCTGCTATTACAAGGCCAACGGCGAAAGCTCCCCGTATTCAGGTGGAAAACGGCATGCTGACTTTGGAGAATTTTACAGAGGGCGCAATGCTGTTTTACACGCTGGACGGTACAGCGGCAACAGTGAATTCCACGGAATACACGGGGCCGGTAGAGCTTTCCCCCGGCACGGTGATCTCCGCCTGCGCAGGGGGAGGGGAGCTGCTGTCCAGCCGGGAATCCCGGGCGGTTTACTCTCGCCGGGGCAATTTTTTCCGGGATATTTTTCCCGGGCAGTGGTATTACAATGACGCGGACAGAGCCGTTTCCAGCGGTTATCTTTACGGCATGGGAGACGGGCTGTTCGCCCCGGAACAGCCTGTGACCAGAGGACAGCTTGTGACCTTTTTGTACCGGTATTCCGGGGAACAGGCGTCAGAGGAAGAACTGGGGGCCCTTTCCTTTGAGGATGTAACGCCGGAGGAATACTATGGAGAAGCGGTTGCCTGGGCCTATGCCAGAGGAATTGTCAGCGGGTACAGCGAAAAGGTGTTTCTCCCGGAAAGGAGGGTCACCCGGGAGGAAATGAGCGTAATTTTCGCAGGCTTCTTAACATACCGGGGGATTTCCGCGCCGGACAGCGCAGGAGCTGCCGAAAAGTATCTGGATTCCGGCAGGATTTCCCCCTGGGCGTTAGGGGCGGTGGAAAAAATGACGGTCTGGAACCTTCTTGCGGGAGATACCAACGGAAAGTTTTTACCCGGTGCAGGCTCCACCAGAGGGCAGGCGGCGTCACTGCTGATGCGCTTGGCCGATTTTTTGGAAGGAGAAGGTATGTAGCAGCAAACAAGCTTTTGCTTTTTTCCGGCAACGAATAATAAACAACCAAAAACCCCTTTTCTTTCCAGAAAAAGGGTGTTATACTAAGCCTAGGGCCTGTTTGAAAAATCGAAAACGTCGTCTTTTTGCCCATAACGAGTCACTTTCTGCGTCAAAAATCCTGTCAACCGGTAGGTTGACTTCAACCGTCAGGTTGACCTGCGGTTTTTCCTTGAAATTGCCTCACCCTGATCAAAAATTCGTCATTTCCTCTATTTTCAAACAAGCCCTGGGCGCTGAACGCAAAATCAGAGAGGAGTTCTAACTATGGCAAAGATCATTGGAAGACCTGCCCTGCCCAACATGCCCTGGCAGGACAAACCCGCCGGGTACGACAAGCCTGTGTGGCGCTACACGGAAAACCCCATTATTCCGAGAGACGCGATCCCCACCTCCAACAGCATTTTTAATTCCGCCGTGGTGGTATTCGGAGATGCTTACGCCGGTGTGTTCCGCTGCGATAACCGCGGCGTGGAAATGGATATTTTCGCCGGTTTCTCCAAGGACGGCATTCATTGGGAGATCAATCACGACCCCATCGTTTTTGAAGGTGAAAAGGATGTGATCCGCAAGGAATACCGCTATGATCCCCGTGTTTGCTTTATTGAGGACAGATATTACATCACCTGGTGCAACGGCTATCACGGCCCCACCATCGGCATAGGCTGGACCAAGGATTTCAAAACTTTCCATCAGCTGGAAAACGCGTTCCTGCCTTACAACCGCAATGGTGTACTGTTCCCCCGGAAGATCAATGGAAAGTATGCTATGGTCAGCCGCCCCAGCGATACCGGCCACACGCCCTTCGGTGATATTTTCTACAGCGAGAGCCCCGATCTCTGCTACTGGGGCAAGCACCGCTGGCTGTTCGGTACCGCCAACGGCTGGCAGTCCAAGAAAGTCGGCCCCGGCCCCACCCCCATTGAAACAGACGAGGGCTGGCTGATGATCTACCACGGCGTACTGAATTCCTGCAATGGCTTTGTATACCGCTTCGGCGTGGCTCTGCTGGATCTTGACCGCCCCTGGATCGTGAAGGAGCGTGGCAATTTCTATGTATTTGGGCCGGAGGAGCAGTATGAGCTTACCGGGGACGTGCCCAACGTCACCTTCCCCTGCGCCACCCTCACAGACCCGGCCACCGGCCGCATTACCATTTATTATGGTGCCGCCGATACCGTGACCGGTTTGGCTTTCACCACCGTGGACGAGCTGCTTTCCTACATGAGAAAGTACCCCATGAATGTGGGCGACCAGGAAAATAAATAAGAATTTCCCCCAAAGGGGATAAGAGCTTCCGAAAAAAGAGCAGCCGGGATCAATTTCCCGGCTGCTCTTTAACTTTTAATATGGAAGTGTTGAAAAAGCTCTCTGTTTTTAGGGCTTGTTTGAAAAATCGAAAATGCCGTCTTTTTGCTCATAACGGGCCACTTTCTGCGTCAAAAATCCTCGTCAACCGCCAGGTTGACTTGCGGTTCTTTCCTTGAAATTGTCTCGCCCTGATCAAAAATTCATCTTTTCCTCTATTTTCAAACAAGCCCTGGGCGGAGAGTTTTTTTAAGAGGATTCCTTTGCGTAAAGCTGACCGCAGGCGGCGTCAATATCGGAGCCAAACTGGGTGCGCACAGCACAGCTGACCCCCATTTTCCGCAGGGCCTGGTAAAATTCCCGAATACGCTTCTGATCCGGCGGCTCAAAAAGCTCTCCGGCGTGCTCCGTAGCGTTGTAGGGAATGAGATCCACATGGTAAAGGGGAAGCTCTTTGGGGTTCTTCCGCAGCAGCTGCCCCAGCTCTCTGGCGTGGGCAATGGTGTCGTTCTGGTTTTTCAGCAGGGTATAGGCCAGAAATACCCGGCGGTGAGTGCGGCGGATATGGGCATTTAAAGCGTCTAAAATCTGTTCCATGGGCCATCGGCGCTCTACAGGCATCAGCCTTTTCCGCAGCTCTGCATTGGGGGCGTGAAGGGAATAGGCCAGATTGATCTGGGGGAATTCCCGGGTGAGGCGCTGGATCCCTGGCAGCACGCCTACCGTGGAAATGGTGATCCTGCGTTGGCTCATTCCAAAGATGGCGGGGTCGGTCAGCAGAGAAAGAGCTTCAAACAGATTGGGATTTGCAAAGGGCTCTCCCATTCCCATAAAGGAAACGCTTTGTAAAGGGTGCCCCTGCAGGAAAAAATACAAAAGCTCTTCCACGATTTCCCAGGCAGTGAGGTCTCTTCTTTTTCCCATGCCGCCGGTGGCGCAGAATTTGCAGCCGAAGGCGCACCCGCATTGGGAGGAAATACAGAAGGATTCCCAGCCTTTGCGGTAGTGCAGACGTACCGCCTCTATCTTTTCGCCGTCTTCCAGCGCAAACAAAAGCTTGTCCGCCTGGCCGGAAAGGCTTTCCTGAGCCGGGCGCAGGGTAAGCACGGTTTCTCCCAATGTATCAATGAGCCTGTTCCGCAGCTCGGCAGGCAAAACGCTCATGTCCTGAAACCGGGAGATCTTCTGCTGGAATACCGCGTGAAGGATCTGACGATAGCGGTAATCGGGCTGTTCCCAGTTCTCCAGAAGCTCTTTGCATCGTTCTAATTTTGTCATGATTCGTTCTCCTTATCAGCCCAGAGATCTGACAAAAGAAAGGATCATGAGAAAGGTTCCTCTCACGATCCGGCTTTCCCCAGGCTGCGGTATCAGTTTTGCAGAAAAGCAAAATACTATCGCATTTTTTGTATGGCATACCGCGAAAAACCGCACACGGAGCCTTCTGGCGGTACTGCCTTCAGTTTTCTGTCAGTATAGCATAGGGGGATATAAATTGCAAGCAAGGCAGGAAAACGCGTGCGTTGTTGTTTTTTCAGTGATGACAGCGGTGGCAGCGGTTAATACGATAATTTTTAATTTATCGATCACTACTCACTGTCATCCTGAGGAACGCAGTGACGAAGGATCTCGACCAGCGGAAACCAGCAAATGAAAGGAACTTTTCCCCGCTAGCCAATCAACAATTGAGATCCTTCACCTTCGGTTCAGGATGACAGAGGAAGAAATTCACTGGCACGATAAATCACAATTTTTATGAAGAACCTGTTGACTTTTCTACTCTGGCATGATAAAGTGAAAATACCGTCGTTACCAAATGCTGGGAGGAACCGTGTACTCCTGCCCAGCGCAGAAGGATATTGAGTTGAGATATCCTTCCTTGTTGGCTTGCCTTTTTCCAGGGCTTTGTGCCGTCTGGAAACGAAAAAGGACGCTCTGGGGAGACGGCAGGCTTTCGGGAAGAAGGCTTGCCGCCGCCCCTTTTTTTGCAGCCGGAGGCCTTGGGATAAGAAAAGGGCAGGCCGTTATCCTGAAATGAGAAAAATCGCCGGAGAGAGCTTTTTCTTCCGGAGATTTTGGGAGAGGAGAGAAAAGTACTGCTTTTATGAAAAAAATTCGTGAAGAAAAACAGAAAAAGTCCAGCATTCTGCGATTTTTCCCCTTTACAAAGGGATTGCGGAGAAATTTCGTGCTGGCGCTTTTGATGATCGTTATTTCCGTTATTGCAAACTATATGACCCCGCAGGTGATCCGGGTAACGGTAGACTCGGTCATCAATGACAATCCCTTTAACTTGCCCGGGTTTTTAATCACCCTGATCGATTCCATCGGCGGCAGGGAAATGCTGCGCACCCACATTGTGATCTGCGCCGGCGCTGCGTTGCTGTTTGCGGTGATCTCGGGCCTTTCAAACTACGCCTACCGCATGAACCTTGCCAGAGCCTGTGAAGGCACTGTGGCGCGGATCCGCAATACCCTGTTTGACCACATTCAAAGGCTGCCCTATGCCTGGCACAATTCTCACCAGACCGGAGAGATCATCCAGCGCTGCACCAACGACCTGGATCTGGTGCGGAACTTTGTAAACGACCAGCTGATGGGCTGCATCCGTGTGCTGCTGCTGATGGTGGTTTCCCTGGCGCTGATGTTCTCCATGAACGCTCAGCTTTCTCTGATCGTGCTGTGTTTCATTCCCCTTTCCGTAGGGGCTTCCCTGGTGTTTTTCATCATTCAGGGCAAGCGGTTCCAGAAGGCGGATGAAACGGAAGGCGAGCTTACTGCCATGGTTCAGGAAAACCTCACCGGCGTTCGTGTGGTGCGGGCCTTTGGTCGGGAGCGCTTTGAGATCGACCGGTTCACAAAGAAGAACCGGGAATATACAGATTACTGGGTGAAGCTGGGAAACATTATGGGCATCAACTGGGGCCTTGGCGATTTCCTTGCGGGGCTTCAGGTGCTGGTGGTACTGGTGGCCGGTGTGTTCTTCGTGGAAAACGGCAGCCTGACGGAAGGCGAATACCTTGCGTTTACCGCCTACAACGCCATGCTGGTCTGGCCCACCCGAAGCCTGGGCCGCCTGCTGGGAGAGCTTTCCAAAACCTCCATCAGCTCCACCCGCCTCTTTGACATTCTGGATGCGGAGGAGGAGCAGGACGATCCCAATGCCCGGGAGCCGGAGATTCGGGGAGATATTGTTTTCGACCATGTAAGCTTCCATTATCCCGACAGTGTGACCGGGGTGCTGGATGATGTATCCTTTACCATCAAGGCCGGAAGCACTTTCGGTATTTTAGGCGCTACAGGCAGTGGAAAATCTACCCTGATGTATCTGCTGGACCGGCTGTACGATCTGCCGGAGGACAGCGGGGCCATTACCGTGGACGGTGTGGATATCCGGAAGATTAAACGCTCTCATCTGCGGAAAAATATCGGCATCGTATTGCAGGAGCCCTTCCTGTTTTCCAAGACCTTCCGGGAAAGCATCGCGGACGGCGCTTCCCGCCAGGATATTGAAACCGTGCGGCATTATGCCAGGCTGGCGGTGATCGACGACGCCATTGAAAATTTCGCCCAGGGCTATGAAACGCCCATCGGCGAAAGAGGCGTTACCATTTCCGGCGGGCAAAAGCAGCGTGTGGCCATTGCCAGAATGCTCATGCAGGATACGCCTATCAAGATCTTTGACGATTCCCTGTCCGCTGTGGATATGGAAACGGACCAGAAGATCCGCCAGTCCATCAAGGAAAATGTTCACGGTACCACGATTCTGATCGCCCACCGGATCACTACCCTGATGAATGCGGATCAGATTTTGGTGCTGGACCACGGCAGGGTCTCCCAAATGGGAACTCACCAGGAGTTGATCGGGCAGGACGGCATCTATAAGCGGATCTTTGATATGCAAAAAGGGAATTCAGCAAGCTAAATTCCCTTTTTACAGATGTAATTTCTAATTTGGAAAGGATGCTTTTGCAGGCAGTTCCTGCCTGCAAAAGCGATGGTTATACATATGGAACATACAACGCAGGAAACAAAAAAGGGTACGGTTTCTTCCCTGAAGATCTGGGCGAAGATGCTCCCTTTTTTGAAGCCCTACAAAAAGAAAATGGTGCTGCTTGTTACAGTGATGGCTGTGGCGGCTGCCGTTGATATCTGTTACACTATTATGACCGGCTACGCGGTGGATCATTTTATCACACCCCGCAGCCATGAAGGGCTTTTGCCTTTTTCCCTGCTGTACTTTCTTCTGGTGCTGATCGTTACCACATGCACCATGCTGATGGGACGCACCGGTATTGGAATAGAGGTCCGCATGAACCGGGATATGCGGGAAAAGCTGTTTACCCATTTGCAGACCCTGAGCTTTTCCTACTATAATCAGACCCCGGTGGGCACCATCATGGCCCGGGTCATGAGCGACAGCAGCCGGATCAGCGACGCCCTGGCCTGGAGCCTTGTAGATGTGTTTTACAGCGGGATCTATGTGCTGGGCTGTATGGCGGTCATGCTGTTTTTGAACTGGAAGCTGGCTCTGCTGATCATTGTGGTGGTGCCCTTTATCGTGCTTCTGACCCTGTATTTTCAGAAGCGGATCCTGGCAGTGAACCGTCAGGTAAGAAAAATAAACGCCGAGATCACCCGCCATTACAACGAAGGTATTTCCGGGGCGAAAACCTCGAAAACCCTGGTGATCGAAGATAAGAACACGGAAAACTTTAAGGAAGTTACCGGGCGCATGAAGAGCACCACCATTCGCTCTGTCATGCTCAGCGCGGTGTACGTGCCGCTGATCGGCCTGCTGACCGCCCTGGCGGTAAGCCTGGTAATCACCGGCGGCGGCACCATGGTGATGGGAGACTTTATCACCATCGGCGATTTGACCATCTTTGTGAATTTTGCCCTGATCATTGCCGACCCGGTGCAGAACCTTGCCGGAACCATTTCAAACTTTATCTCCACCCAGGCAAACATTGAGCGTGTGACTGCTTTGATGGAGCTTACCCCGGAGATCACCGATACGCCGGAGGTTATTGAAAAATACGGCACCTCTCTGGATCCCAGACGGGAAAATTGGGAGCCGCTTTCCGGCAGCATCACTTTTGAGGATGTGTCCTTCCATTACCCGGACGGTACGGAAAATGTGCTGGAGCACTTCAATCTGGAGGTCCCGGCAGGGGCTACCGTGGCCATTGTGGGCGAAACCGGAGCCGGAAAATCCACCCTGGTCAACCTGGCCTGCCGGTTTTTTGAACCCACCGGCGGCAGAATTCTCGTTGACGGCAGGGACTACAGGGAACGCAGTATGCTGTGGCTGCACAGTAATATCGGCTATGTGCTGCAAACGCCTCATCTTTTTTCCGGCTCTGTCAAGGAAAATATCCGCTATGGCCGTCTGGATGCCACCGACGAGGAGATCATCGCCGCGGCAAAGCTGGTAAACGCTCACGATTTCATTATGCGGATGGATCACGGCTATGACAGCGACGTGGGTGAGGGCGGCGGCCAGCTTTCCACCGGAGAAAAGCAGCTGGTTTCCTTTGCCCGGGCAGTGCTGGCGGACCCCAGGATCTTTGTTCTGGACGAGGCCACCGCTTCCATCGATACGGAAACGGAGGCACTGATCCAGGAGGCCATTTCCACCCTGCTGACCGGGCGCACCTCCTTCCTTATCGCCCACCGGCTTTCCACCATTCGCAAAGCAGATATGATTCTGGTGGTGCGGGGCGGCAAGATCATCGAGCGCGGCACCCATGAGGAACTGATGGAGCAGGGCGGCTATTATGCCGACCTGTACAACAAGCAGTTTGAATCGGAAACAGCCGAAACAGTGTTTGGGGCTTAGTTGTTAGCTTTTAGTAATTAGTTGTTAGAGAAGGGCAAGGGCGGTTTTGCCGCCCGCGGTTCGTTGCCCGTTGAGGAAAAGAACAGGAGAACAACCAGCATGATCGAGTTGGTTCTTTATCAGGGAGAAGAGGCGCAGGCTGTTTCTCTGATCCAGGGCTTTTGGAAAGCCCATAATGGGTATGATATGCCTTCGCAGGAGGCAAAGGAGGACCTTGCCGCGTGGACGTCCTCTGGTCATATGTTTTACTTTATCTGCCGGAATCAGAAGCCTGTGGGATTTTTGCACCTGGGCAGCCGGGGTGGGAAACCGGACTGGCTGGAGGATCTGTTTGTGCTCCCGGCCTGTCAGAAGCAGGGGGTCGGCAGTGAGGCGGTGCGCCTGGCAGAGGAGATCGTAAAAACCTATTCTCAAAGCCTGTATATTGAGGCCGCGGCCCGAAACGAGGGAGCCATTCGCCTTTATAAAAGACTGGGCTATGACTGCCTCAATACCATTTCTGTCCGCAAGGATTTCCCCGGCTATGAATATGAGACGGTGCGGGAGGAAACCCTCTACGGAGAGCAGTTTGAAATCAGGAAAAGCTTGTAGGTGCTGGATCCGGGATAAATAGCAGCTAATGTGTAAAAAGCCGATATTTTCTCTGACGGAGAAGTATCGGCTTTCTTTTAGGCTATGCTTAGCAGCAATGAGATGTAATTGAGATTCTTAATATATAGCGAAGGCAAAAGCTTTTCGTTGAGCTTAAATAAAAAGCGGAGCAAATTTTCGCCCCGCTTTTTCAGCATTTTATTGGTTCTCAAAAAAATTCTTTAACATCTGTGCAGCCTGCGCGCGTGTTGCCCGCCTTCCGGGGCCGAGCTCGCCGTTGCCGTAACCGCTTATAATGCCGTTTTTCAACTCTGCCGGAATGGATGTTGTAAACCGTTTTGTCGTGACAGCCATAGTGTGTATTTCCCCTCTGGCGTATCACTGATGATTTTTGTTCACTTTGAAATTCGCCGGTGATATGCTTGTCAAAGCCGAATTGCGCGGTCCATTTCTTTACATCAGTGATACACTGATGTATAATGAGCACCGGGATGACAAATATACCGGCAGAAAAGCCGTGGCGTCTTTCTTACCTGCCGAGCAAGGCGAAACTGAGGGGAGGCTCTTTTGAAAGACAGACGGCTGGCGTAGGACTGGTAAATCATGGGATTTAGAATGAGTTCTTGGGAAAAGAGGAAGAACTGTGATACAATTAGAGACAGAGCGATTGATCCTGCGGGATTACCGCCCGGAGGATCAGGAGGACTATATCCGGTTGAAAAGCGATCCCGAAACCATGTACTATTTACAGGATATCCGGTTTCACTCCCGCTGGGAGGGGGAAAAGGACTTTGCGAAGGTGCTGGCAGACGCCGCTTCTTCGGAAAGGCGTTTTGTGTTTCTCCGGGCCGAGCGAAAGGATACCGGAGAGCAGCTTGGCAGTGTGGGCTATACGGTGGAAAGCCGCACTCCCTTGGGAAAGCTGGTAGGTGCGGGGTACTTTTACCTGCCGAAATTCTGGGGGCAGGGATATGGATCGGAAGCTTTTTGGCGGGTGCTGGAATTTGCCTTTTTGGAGGACGATGTATACCGGGTGACCACCGGGTGCTTACAGGAAAACAAAGGCTCAGAGCGGGTCATGCAGAAGTGCGGCATGAAAAAAGAAGCAGAGCGGCCCTGCTGGGAATGGCATGACGGCGCTATGAAAGCCCGGGTGGAGTACCGGCTTCTGCGGCAGGAATTTCAGCTGGAAGCTGAGAAGCGGCGGAATATGGCCGTTTCAGAGCATCCGGCAGTTTTTAGACAGTATTAAAGATAGCAAGGGAAGTGACAATATGTTTGCAGTTGCATTAGATGGCCCCTACAGGGCAGCTCCGGACTATTTGCACTTTTTAGATAATAAAAGATAAAAAGGGAAGTGGTAAATATGTTTGCAGTAGCATTAGACGGTCCGTCCGGAGCGGGGAAGAGTTCCATTGCAAAGGCAGCGGCAAAGGAGCTTGGCTTTGTGTATGTAGATACCGGGGCGTTGTACCGCACCATTGGGCTGTACCTTTTGGAGCATGGGATCGACCCAAAGAACGCCGCACAGGTAGAGCCGGTTTTGCCGGAAATACAGGTGGAGCTTGCGCACGATCCGGAGGGACAGAAAATGTTTCTCTGTGGCAGAGAGGTCACGGGGCTGATCCGCACGCCGGAAATCTCCATGGCGGCTTCCCACTGCTCCGCCCACCCGGCGGTGCGGGCATTTCTTCTGGAGCTGCAGCGGGAGTTAGCCCGGAAAAACAATGTGCTGATGGACGGTCGGGATATCGGCACCGTGGTGCTGCCGGAAGCCCAGTTAAAGGTATTTCTCACCGCCTCTCCGGAGGAGCGGGCCCGGCGCAGAGTCAAGCAGCTTCGGGAAAGCGGGCAGCAGGCGGAATATGAAGAGATCCTGAAGGATATTGAGCAGCGGGATTATCAGGACACCCACCGGGAAACCGCACCCTTAAAGCAGGCAGAGGACGCGGTTCTTTTAGATACCACGGAGCTTTCCTTTGAGGAGGTTGTACAACGGCTGGTGGGAATGGTAAAGCAGTTGTTAGGTGTTAGTAATTAGCCGTTAGAAAAGGACAAGGAGTTGCGATAACTCGTAATTTGTCGCACACTCCCTTGGCTCTCCCTCTGGGGGCGCTGATTCCCAGTGGCTAAAATTCTTCGAGAAAATCCGAAGGATCTTCTGCTCGGCAATGACAGTGGGCGCGGCCTCTTTTTCAGAGTGTCATTCTGAAGCGGAGCGAAGAATCTCGATTAGCAGAAACTGGCGCATAAAAAGGGCCTTGTACCCGTTAGCTGGGAGATAATCGAAATTCTTTCTCAGCATAATGACAGAGACTTACAATATGGCACTTTTTCCTAACGACTAATTACTAATAGCGAAAGACTAAAAATCGGGAGGGGTTTGCTGAGATGGCAAAGGAAAAAAGAAAGGCAAAGCGGAAGGGATGGTTCTATACCTTGGGGCAGTTTTTGCTGCGGTTGTTTTACTTCCCGGTGTACCGCCTTCGGGTAATCGGCAGGGAAAATATACCGAAAGAGGGGCCTGTTCTGCTTTGCAGCAATCACGTGGCCATGAAGGACCCGGTGATTCTGGGGGTCGTCCAGCGCCGTCAGGTGTTTTATATGGCAAAGGAGGAGCTGTTCCGTAATGGGTTTATCGGCAGGGTGCTCCGGGGACTGGGCGCTTTTTCGGTAAAGCGGGGCACTGGCGGTACGGATGCTTTGGAGGAGGCTTATACTCTGTTGGGAGAAAATGCCGTGGTGGGTGTGTTCATTGAAGGCACCCGCTCCAAAACAGGGGAGCTGCAAAGGCCCAAAACAGGGGCTGCCCTGCTGCACTATCGGACAAAGGCCCCGGTGGTGCCGGTTTGTATTACCGGCAGCGGGGGAGGAAGGCCCATTCGCTTCCGGCCCACGGAGATCCGCTTTGGAAAGCCCATCCCCGCCGAGGAACTTCTTATTCCGGACGAATCCAGCATGCAGCTGAGAAAGGCCAGCCGGATCGTGATGGAGCATATCACCGCCCTGCGGGCGGATTCGTTGGAGTCCTTTGGGCTCCCGGCGCCTCAGACGGAGAAAAAGGAGGAAGGCTGATTGCCGGTAACAGTGGCACAGACCGCCGGTTTCTGCTTTGGGGTAGACCGGGCAGTAAGCGTAGTCTATGAGCTTTTGAAACAGGGAGAAAAGGCCGCTACTCTGGGGCCCATCATTCACAACCCCCAAATCGTGGAGGATCTGAAAAGCAAGGGCGTTAAAATCGTGGAAAACCCCGGGGAAGTCCCCCCCGGATGCACGCTGGTGATACGGTCCCACGGCGTGCCGGAAAAGGTGGAAAAAGAGATTGAAGCATTGGGAATTCCCTGTGTGGACGCCACCTGCCCTTTTGTGAAAAAAATCCACAAGTTGGCCCAAAAGGCCGGAGAGGACGGGAACACCTTCCTGCTGTTTGGGGATCGGGATCACCCGGAGGTGCAGGGAATTATCGGGCATTGCGGTGGTGAATATTTTGTTCTGAAAAACAGAGAAGAATTGGAGAATTTGCTGGAAAATAATTCTGATTTGGAAAAAAAGCCGCTGGTGATCGCGGCTCAGACTACTTTTCACACCGAAGAATGGCAAAATTGTTTGGAAACTCTGAAAAAAGTATGTACAAACGCCGCAGTTTTTGCTACAATATGTAATGCAACTGCGAAGCGGCAGAAAGAAGCAAGGGCCCTTGCCATGAAGTGCGACCGAATGGTCGTCATCGGCGGCAGGGACAGCTCCAACACTGCGAAGCTGCGGGATATTTGCACAGAGTACTGTGAAACGTATCTCGTGGAAACCGCGGACGAGCTGCCGGCTCTTCCCACCGGGCTCCGCATTGGCATTACCGCGGGGGCTTCCACGCCCGCAAGCATTATAAAGGAGGTACTTGTTACCATGGCAGAAGTGAACACCAATGAGCAAAATTTTGAGGAGATGCTTGAGGAATCCCTTAAAAGCTTAAATACAGACGAAAAGGTACACGGTGTTGTCGTGGGGATCTCTCCCACGGAAGTGTATGTGGACGTCGGAAGGAAGCAGGCAGGCTTTATTCCCGCGGCGGAGCTCTCCAATGACCCCGCCGTCCGCCCGGAAGATGTGGTGAAGCTGGGCGATGAGATGGAGCTTCTCATTATGAAGACCAACGACCAGGAAGGCACCATCATGCTCTCCAAGCGCCGCGTGGACGCCATGCGGGGCTGGGACGATATCGAGAAGGCCCAGGAATCCGGCGAAGTGCTGGAGGGCAAGGTTATTGAAGTGGTCAAGGGCGGCGTGATCGTTCTGAAGGACGCCATGCGCATCTTTGTGCCCGCTTCTCAGGCCACCGCCGCCAGAGGAGAGGAGCTTGAGCCCCTGAAGGGTCAGGAGGTAAAGTTCCGCATTATCGAAGTAAATCGTCAGCGCCGCCGGGCTGTAGGCTCTATCCGCAGCGTGCTCCGGGAGGAGCGTAAGGCGCAGCAGGAGAAGTTCTGGGAGACCATCGAAGAGGGGCAGCAGTTTACCGGCAAGGTAAAATCCCTCACCAGCTTCGGCGCCTTTGTAGACCTGGGCGGCGTAGACGGCATGGTTCATATTTCCGAGCTTTCCTGGAACCGGGTGCGTCACCCCAGCGAAGTGGTGAATGTGGGCGACACCGTTGATGTGTACATCAAGAGCCTGGATCGGGAAAACAGCAAGATCTCCCTGGGCTATAAGCGCCCGGAGGACAACCCCTGGGTGAAGCTTGAGCAGGAGTATCCCGTTGGCACCGTATGTGAGGCCAAGATCGTGGGCATGACGCAGTTCGGCGCTTTTGCCAGCGTGATTCCCGGCATCGACGGCCTGATCCATATTTCTCAGATCGCCGATCACCGGATCGAAAAGCCTCAGGATGTGCTGAAGGTTGGCGATACCGTAACGGTGAAGATCACAGAGATCGATTTTGACCGCCACCGTGTTTCCCTTTCCATTCGGGCGCTGCTGGAAGAGCAGCAGGCTGCCGCCGATGAGGCCGCTGCCGCCGCTCCCGCGGAAGAGGTAGTGTACGTGGCGGGCGAGGAAGCTCCTGTTGAGGAGCCTGCGGTGGAAGAAGCAGCTCCCGTGGAGGAGCCTGCCGCAGAGGAAGCGCCTGCTGAGGAATAAGCCCAAACAGAAACGGGGCGGAAAAGCCGCCCTGTTTTCTATGAAAGAACGGCCCGGCCTTTCCCGGCAGCCGGGGAACAAAGAAGAATAAAGTCATTGACCGCCTGCGGGGAGCCCGGTGCGGAAGTGCGGTCAAATTGGAGGCAAGTCCCATGAAGCGAGTAAAGAAACCTGTCTTTTTTGTTGTGTTGATTTTGATTGCGGCCCTGGTGTATACGTCCCTGTTCGGCGTATACGGGCAGAATGGCGATTTCAAAACCACCATCATCAAAGGGGCGGGAGATATCCGGTGGGGTATTGATATCCGGGGCGGTGTGGAAGCCACCTTCAGCCCGGCCGGTGATGTAAAGGCTACCGGCGACCAGCTGAGCGCCGCCAAAGAGATCGTTGAGACCCGTATGGTGTCTCAGAACATTACAGATTATGAGCTGTATACCGATGAAGCCAATAACCGCATTATTGTGCGGTTCCCCTGGAAGAGCGATGAAACGGATTTTGATCCGGAGAAGGCCATCAACGAGCTTTCCGCCACTGCTCTGCTGACCTTCCGGGAGGGCGGAGAGTATGCGGATATGGGGTATGATGAAAACGGAAATCCCGTATATAAAACCCCTGCCGGAACCACCGCTGAAACCATTATTCTGGAGGGCAACGAGGTGGTAAGCGCCAAGCCTGCCGTGAACCAGAATCAGGAAACCGGCGCTACCCAGTATGTGGTATCTCTGGAGCTCAGCGATGAGGGCGCAAAGAAATTTGCCGAGGCCACAGAGCGGCTGCAGGGCCAGACTATCTCCATCTGGATGGACGATGTGCGGCTTTCCGCGCCTACGGTAAACGCTGTGATCTCCGACGGCAAGTGCGTGATCGAGGGTAACTTTACCAGCGAAAGCGCCACCCAGCTGGCGGCACAGATCCAGGCGGGCGCGCTGCCCTTTGCCCTGGAAACCTCGAACTTTAACGCCCTGGCTCCCACTCTGGGTTCTCAGGCGCTGGACGCCATGATGCTGGCGGGTATTATCGCCTTTATCGTGATCGCCGTTTTGATGATCGTCTGCTTCCGGCTGCCCGGCGTGGTGGCTGTGATCAGCCTGGCGGGCCAGATGGGCCTGGTATTCGCAGCGGTTTCCGGGTTCTTCCCCGATATGAATTCCTTTACCATGACCCTGCCTGGCATTGCAGGTATTATCCTTTCTATCGGCATCGGCGTGGACGCCAACGTCATTACCGCCAGCCGTGTTCGGGAAGAGCTGAAGAACGGGAAAACTCTGGACGGCGCTTTGCAGAAGGGCTTCCAGAGCAGCTTCTGGGCCATTTTTGACGGCAACATCACCACGGCGATTGTGGCTATCATGCTGATGGGCGTATTCGGCCCCAGCAATATTCTTTCCATGATTTTCGGTGAGTCTACCACAGGTTCCATCTTCTCCTTCGGCTACACCCTGCTCATCGGTATTGTGGCGAACTTTATCATGGGCGTGCTTGCCACCAGATTGATGACCTTGTCCCTGGCTGGTTTCAAGTGTTTGCACAAGCGTGGGCTCTTTGGCGGCTCCAAGAAGGATGAGCAGCCGGAACTCGCCGGAAAATCCGGGAAGATCGATTTCCTTGCAAAGAAGAAAATATATTTTGCCATTTCCATCGTTTTGATCGTAGTGGGTGTGATCGCCAGCGTAGTGGTAGGCCCCAGACTGGATATCCAGTTTGCCGGCGGCGCTATGATCCGCTATTCTGTGGACGGCGAGGAGGTTTCTCCCGATGCGATCCAGTCTGTCATTAAGGATCAGCTGAATAAGGATTGCTCTGTAGCGGTGAACCAGGACATCAATTCCGATGCAAAGCATGTGACCATCTCCTTCTCTGGCAACCAGAGCATGACGCCGGATGAGCAGACCGAGGTAGCCACCACGCTGAGCGAAGCCTTCGACGAGGCAAACTTTACCCTGCTGGAATCCAACTCGGTAGACGCTACCATGGGTGCGAAGTTCTTCCAGAAGTGCCTGGTATGCTTTGCCATTACGGCGGTGCTCCTGCTGGTGTATATCGCCCTGCGGTTCCAGAAGATCGGCGGCCTTTCCGCCGGTGTTACCGCTATTGTGGCGCTGCTCCATGATATTTTGATCTCCTTCTGTGTCTTTGTGATTTTCGGCATGGCGATCAATGATATTTTCATTGCCGTGGTACTGACCATTCTGGGTTACTCCCTGAACAGCACCATCGTTATTTACGACCGTGTTCGTGAGAATAAGCGGAAGATGGGTCCCCGGACAAGCTATGCTGAGATCATGAACGCCAGCTTGAACCAGACCCTGGGCCGCACGCTGCTCACCTCCATTACCACCTTCCTTGCTTTGCTGGTGGTGTGCGTTGTGGCTATGATCTACGGCATCAGCAGTGTTGTGTCCTTCGCCCTGCCCATGATCGCAGGCGTTGTGGCCGGCTGCTTCTCCTCCCAGTGCATCGCGCCCTGCCTCTTTGGCGCATGGCAGATCCGCAAGCGGGAAAAGCTGAATAAATAATCGCTGAAAGAAAGTCGATCTGATTTTACAGCTTAAAAAATGAAACAACCCCCATTTCGCAAAACTGCGGAGTGGGGGTTTGCTGTTGAATGGAATTGATAAATTCATGCGGTTGTGATATAGTTAAGAAAACAATTTTATGAAATGGTCGGCGGTTGATGAAATAAGATGATGTGGATAGCTTCAAAGCTTGCCGGATGTGATAGGAACACTTGCGCGAGGAGATGCGGCTATGAGTAATTCTAAAGAACTAACTCCAGCTCCACAGGGAGAGGTAGTCATTTATCAATCTCCTGACGGCGTTACAAAGATTGATGTGAAATTTGAAAATGAGACGGTGTGGTTGACACAGGCGCGGCTGTGCGCTCTCTACCAGACGAGTAAGTCTAACATCAGCGAACACATTAAGCATATTTTTGAGGAGGGTGAACTGGATAAAGATTCAGTTGTTCGGAATTTCCGAACAACTGCCGCAGGAAAGCGCTTGAAAAAGCAAAAGAAGAGTACCGCAAGTATCAGGCTAAGGTCTTGTCGCCGGTAGAGAAAGATTATTTGCAGACAATCAAAACAATATAAGCAGCTGCAAAGAAAAAAGACACATAATAAAAAAGTATACAGCAGATGTGTTTCATCTCCTGTATCCTTTCTTTTATCGTATTACCCCGC
>CAMVYG010000002.1 GCA_947171615.1 uncultured Clostridia bacterium | reverse complement strand
CCCTGATTTTTCTACAACCAATAACCATTCGCTTTCCACAACTTCGCCCTTTCCTTAAACAAACAATGGTCTGCGAACCGTAAGCAGCCAACAACTCTCCCCCACGATACGTTTCCATCTTCGGAACATTTTGCTGTTCCCGCAGCGCAACGGCTTTTTGAACTGATCCTCAACAATTTTTCTACAGACAAAAGGGAACCTTTCCACGGAAAGGTTCCCTTTTTCCTTTTATTCATCACGCTTATAACGTTAAATCAAGCTGATTATTGCCCCAAGTCCAGGTTCAACCCGGCAACCCATGTTTCTACAACAGCTTGTGAGGCACCAGAGCTAAAACGCTGTCCGGTGATCCAGGTGATATCATTCCCGGCGGAGGCTTTGATATTGCTGTCGTTGTAAGGACTGCTGCCGCTGGTGCAGAAGGGAATCACGGTTTTACCGGAAAGATCGTTGTTCTCCACAAAAGTCTGCATAATACGCGGTGCGATACCCCACCAGATAGGATAGCCCAGGAAAATCACATCGTAATCTTCCATATTCTCAACGGTGCCGGAAATAACGGGACGGGCGGCTTCGTCGTTCTGCTCCTGGTTTGCCCGGCAGATACTGTTGCCATAATTCAGATCATCGGCAGTGTAGGGGACAGCCGGGACGATCTCATGCAAATCGGCAGATTCCCCAATCGCTGTTTTGATTTTTTGCGCTACTCCCTCAGTATGATTGGTGCAGGAGAAATAAGCCACAAGGACTTTTGCTTCTTCGTCAGGATCAGGTTCCGGCGTGGGGGTTGGATCGGGAGTTGGCGTGGGATCAGGTTCCGTTACTGGGGGATTAGGAGCAGGAGAATCCTCCCCGTCGTCGGGATCATCACCCCTGTCCGCGGTCAGATAGCGATAGACCATAGCAGCAGCCTCAGCACGAGTGGCGGAACCGGCAGGGTCAAAAAGATTTCCGCCTTTTCCGGCAATAATTTCCCGCTCCCGCGCCCATTCCACGGCGGTTTTCGCGTAATTGGCAATACGGTCATCGTCGGCAAAGGGAGTACTGCTTGTGACAGTCATATTCTCTCCCTTATATTCGGCATAGCGGTACAGCATGACGGCAAGCTGCTGGCGTTGAATATCATCTTCCGGGCCGAACAGGTCGTTGCCGTAGCCGAATACAATACCGTTTTCCGTTGCCCAGCCAATGGCGGCGGCGTAATAGGCATCGGAGCGTACATCGGTAAAGGCAGAATCACCAGCGACGGGCTGCCCTTCGTTTCGCCAGAGGATGGTGGCAAGCATTCCCCGGCTTAAATTCATATTGGGCGAAAAGCGTCCGTCTCCGGTGCCGAAAAGAAGATTTTTTTCAAAGGCGTATTCCGCAGCTCTTTCATAATAAGCGCCGGAAGGAATATCGGTAAACACGCCTGCGGCAAAGGCGGCCACAGAGCAGGACAAAACCAAAGCAAGCGTCAAAAGTATAGATAATAGCTTCCTTGTATGTTTCATAATTCAAACTTCCTTTCACTTTTTTCTTTTTGTTCTTTGAAGGCCGATCCATTCAAAGTATGGCATACCCAATACCATAAGGCGGAGGAATACCATGAAACCGGCCAAAATTGCCGTACCGCATAGAGTCAAAAGGACAATCATCATTGGCACAAATCATCATTCCATTCCATTCGATATCCCACGCCGCGGATCGTGGCAATGACAGGGCCAAATTCTCTCAAATGCCGCCGCAGAAGCTTTACATGGGCGTCTATGGTACGGCTTGCGCCGATTTCTTCATAGCCCCACACCTCCCGCATGATCTTTTCCCGGGATAAGGCCACATTAGGATGCTCCAGAAAGTATTCAAGAAGCCTGCGCTCCATATTACAGAGATACACCTTTTTTCCACAACGGCTTATTCCCGATTCTGTGATCTTGAACATTGCAGTATCTCCCGGTTAAAGCCCCAGGCTGTTGATCCATTCAGCCACGGAATCGGCGGTGGCGCCGTTTAGTCTTCCGCCGGTCACAAGAGCCGCGCCGGGCGCAGATTCTGCCATACCGCTGTCACTGTAGCCGCTGCCGCCGCTGGTGCAGAAGGGAACGATGGTCTTGCCGCTGAAATCGTAGCTTTCCAGAAAGCTCAAAATGATTTTCGGCGGCACGCCCCACCAGATAGGGTAACCTACATAGATCACATCGTAATCTTCCATGTTTTCCACTGTGTTTGCGATAGCAGGGCGAGCGGTTGCATCATTCTGCTCCCTGTTTGCACGGCAGTCGGTATTGTAGTCCAGATCAGCTTCCGTGTAGGGCTCAGAAGGCGTAATTTCAAACAAATCAGCCTCTGGTACTATTTCTTTGATAAGCTCAGCAGCATTCTTTGTGTTGTTGGTACACGAAAAGTAAACAATGAGAGTTTTTACAGCAGCATCCTTCGATTCAGCTTCCGCCGGGCTCTCCATTTTCTCCGAGCTCGCCGATTCCTCTATGCTTTCCGGCTTTGAAGCCATGGACTCCGGCTCAGATTGCTGCACATTGGACTGTGAGCTCTCTATCTCCGACGGCTGAGAAGCCGGAACGCTGCCGCCGTCAGCCCCGCCGCAGGCTCCAAGCATAAGAATAAACGTCAGTGCCAGTAAGAGTGTCACCATTCTTTTCATCTTCGATCTCTCCATTCTGAAATTGACAAGCAGCAGCACAAATAACATGCCGCAGCTTTTATAGATATTGTAAAACACGGCGCAACAAATGTAAAATACCTATTCTAAATCATATATCATGCTAAAACAGTATGATAAAACATTAAAAAAAGAACGCGGAAAATTCCGCGTTTCCGATAGAAACCGTTTATTGCTGCTTCACCTCATCGGCCAGCTGTTCCCTGACAAAACGCAGGAACTGTGTGGCGGCGGAATGAAACACACGGTTTTTCTTCCAGGCCATCACATGGCCTGAAGTCTGTTTCGGTGAGATCGGCACAAAGCACAGATGATCGCTTTTCCGGATTTCAAAACAGCCGCTGATGCATACGGCGTATCCCAATCCAGCCTCCACCAACAGGGCCGCATTGTTGATCAGGTTATGTCCGGCAAAAATGTGAAGCCGGCTTCGCTCCGTGCCAAGCCATTTGGCAACCTGATCCTGTACGATCTCCCTGCGGGGCATGATCAGGGGCAGGGGCAGAATATCCTCTGCGCAAAGAGTTTCTTTTTTCGCCAGGGGATCCTCTGAACGCATCAGGATTCCCCAGGTTTCCCAATATGGCAGCCGAAAATAATCATACTTCGCCACCTCTACCGGCTCGATCAAAATCCCGAAATCCAGATCGCCCCGATCCAGCTTTTCCCGGACATCGTCGCCATCCGCACTGTATAGCTCATACTGCACCTTGGTATGCAGCGCGGAAAAATCCTTCAGCATTTTCGGAAGCATTCTGGAAGCGTTGGATTCCACACAGCCGATGGTGACTGTACCCCCCACCAGATCCCCCTGATCCGCCAGATCCCGGCGGGTCTTTTCCATCAGGGAAACGATTTCCTCAGCCCGCTGCTGAAAGAGAATCCCCGCATCGGTAAGGGTGACCTGCCGCTTTCCGCGAATCAGCAAAGGCGCGCCCACCGCTTCCTCCAGCTCCATCAGCTGGCGGCTCAGTGTAGGCTGGGTAATGTGGAGCTGCTCCGCAGCCCTTGTGATGTTCCCGGTTTTTGATACTGCTAAAAAATATTCCAGCAGCCGTAAATTCATAAAAATCACCCATTCTTTTTTTCGGAATTTGTGTCGGTGGTTGCAGCCGATTGCCGCTTTACCTGTTGCAGCAAAGGCACAAAAACGGTGTGTGAAAAAGCATTTTTCACACGATCCCTTCCATTATGCCTGGTACTTATATAATAAAGAAAAGACAAAAGAAAATCAATACAGTAAAGGCATGGTTTCTGATTCAAAATAGGTATTTTACATTTTTCTGCTTCCGCCATACAATATCGTTAGCTGCAAAATAGAAACCAACGGATAAAAATCATATTTGCATCAACAAAAACTGATCCATGAAGGGGAGAAAACAAGATGACTGGGCAAACGGAGCTGTTCTCGAAAAAGGAATTAAAAGCAATGGTCGTGCCGTTAATTTTAGAGCAGCTGCTTGTGATGCTGGTGGGCCTTGCCGATACGCTGGTGATCAGCTATGTCAGCGAGGCCGCCGTTTCCGGTGTGTCGCTGGTCAACCAGTTCAACACCATCTTCATCTATCTGTTCACAGCCCTTGCCTCCGGCGGAGCAGTGGTCATCAGCCAGTATATCGGCAGAAAGGAAACAGAACGGGCGGGGGAATCCGCCAGCCAGCTTCTGCTGTTTTCAACCTTGTTTTCCCTGTTGATCGGAGCAGCCGTGCTGCTTTGGGGAAACCACATTCTAACCCTTCTGTTCGGCAGGGTAGACACGCCGGTCATGGACGCCTGTATTACCTACCTGAAAATCTCCGCCTATTCCTATCCGGCCCTTGCGGTTTACAACACCGGGGCGGCCATTTACCGCAGCCTGGGAAAAACAAATGTCACCTTATATATCTCCATACTTTCCAATCTCATCAACGTAGTGGGAAACATCCTTGGCGTATTTGTTTTTCAGGCGGGCGTGGCAGGCGTTGCGTGGCCGTCCTTTCTGGCAAGAGCATTTTCCGCAGTCGTCATCACGATCCTCTGTTTCCGAAAGCGAAACGAAGTCAGATATCGCGTAAAAATGATATTCCGCTGGAACGGCGATCTGATGAAACGAATTTTGAAAATTGCCGTTCCTAACGGTGCGGAAAACGGCATTTTTCAGCTGGTTAAGGTGGCGCTCAGCAGTATAGTCGCCTTGTTTGGCACTTCACAAATTGCCGCAAACGGTGTGGCGCAAAGCATCTGGTCCCTGGCGGCGCTGGCAGGAACTGCTATGGGGCCGGTTTACATTACCGTGATCGGGCAGTGCATGGGAAGCGGGGACACAGATGCGGCAGACGCCTATTTCAAAAAGCTGACAAAAGCTACCCTGCTGATCTCCTGCGCATGGAATCTGCTGGTGCTGCTCTTAACGCCTGGGTTTATGTCTGTTTACTCACTGTCACCGGAAACGAAAACCCTGGTCTTTTGGCTGGTGGTGATCCACAATGTTTTCAACGCCACCGCATATCCGTATTCCGGTGCGCTCAGCAACGGCCTGCGGGCTGCCGGCGACGTAAAGTTCACCATGTACACTTCCATTGCCTGCACGGTTTTTGTTCGGCTGCTGCTATCCTATCTGCTGGGAATCACAATGCAGCTTGGCGTGATCGGCATTGCCCTGGCAATGGTCTGCGACTGGCTCGTTCGCGCGGTACTATTTGCCCGGCGGCGGAGATCCGGAAAATGGAAGCAGTTCCAGGTGGTTTGAAGCTCTCTGGGCGCGGCTTTTCAGGCTGCAAAAACCGGGAAACGCATCAGGCGTTTCCCGGTTTTACTTTAGAGCCAATCCCAAAATGATTCACCCACGTCTTACTTACTTTTCCAGCAGAGGTCTCAGGAATTGCCCGGTATAGGAGCCTTCTACCTTTGCCACCTGCTCCGGGGTGCCCTGGGCTACGATCTCGCCGCCCCGGTTGCCGCCTTCCGGCCCCAGGTCGATGATGTGATCGGCAGTTTTGATAAGATCCAGATTGTGCTCGATCACCACCACGGTATTGCCGGTATCTACCAGCCTTTGCAGCACTTCAATGAGCTTGTGTACATCGGCGATATGCAAACCGGTGGTGGGCTCGTCCAGAATATAGATGGTCCGCCCGGTGGGACGGCGGGAAAGCTCCGTTGCCAGCTTCACCCGCTGGGCCTCGCCGCCGGAAAGGGTGGTGGCGGGCTGCCCTACCTTCACATAGCCCAGCCCCACGTCTACCAGAGTTTGAAGCTTCCGGCTGAGCTTCGGGATATCCCGGAAAAAGTCCAGCGCTTCCTCTGTGGTCATTTCCAGCACATCGTAAATGCTTTTTCCCTTATATTTTACTTCCAGAGTTTCCCGGTTGTAGCGGTGGCCCTTGCACACCTCGCAGGGCACATACACGTCCGGCAGGAAGTGCATTTCAATGCAGATGATACCGTCCCCCTGGCAGGCCTCGCATCTGCCGCCCTTTACGTTGAAGGAAAACCGGGAGGCGGTAAAGCCCCGCATTTTGGCGTCCTGGGTGCTGGCAAAAAGCTCCCGGATATCGGTGAACAGTCCCGTATAGGTGGCGGGGTTAGAGCGGGGCGTTCTGCCGATGGGAGATTGATCGATCTGAATGACCTTATCCAAATGCTCCATGCCCCGAATTTCCTGATGGGCTCCCGCGTGGGTATGGGCCCGATTCAGCTCTGCCGCCAGCTTTTTATAGAGAATCTCATTGATAAGAGAGGACTTTCCCGAGCCGGAAACACCGGTTACGCAGACAAATTCCCCCAGAGGGATCTTTACATTCACTCCCTTCAGGTTGTTCTGAGCCGCGCCCCGAATTTCCAGGAAATTCCCGCTGCCCTTTCTTCGGCTTTCGGGAACCTCCACCTTTCTTTTTCCGCTTAAATATTGGCCGGTCATGGAGTTCTTGCATTTTTCAATGCCCTTCACCGGCCCCGCATAAACGATCTCTCCGCCGTGAATTCCCGCGCCGGGGCCCACGTCCACCAGATAATCCGCCGCCCGCTTGGTATCCTCGTCATGCTCCACTACGATCACGGTATTTCCCAGATCCCGCAAATGCTTCAGGGTCTCCAAAAGCTTCTGGTTGTCCCGCTGGTGCAGGCCAATGCTGGGCTCATCCAGAATGTACAGCACTCCCATCAGGGAGGAGCCGATCTGGGTGGCAAGACGAATTCGCTGGCTTTCTCCGCCGGAAAGGGTGCCGGAAGCACGGGAAAGGGTGAGATATTCCAGACCCACGCTGTTCAGAAAACCCAGCCGCGCTTTGATCTCCTTGAGGATTGGGGCGGCAATCAGCTTTTCCCGGTCGGTCAGCTCCAGCGCCTCCACAAATTCCAGAGCTTCCGTTACGGATTTATCGCAGAGCTCACTGATATTGATGCCCCCCACTGTCACAGCCAGGCTTTCCCTGGAAAGCCGCCTGCCGTGGCACTCGTCACAGGGAACAGCGCTCATATAGGTTTCAATTTCCTCTTTGATCCAGTTGGAGGAGGTATCGTGGAACCGGCGCTCCAGATTGTTGATAACACCCTCAAACTCCGCCATATAAGAACCGCTGCCATATTCGCTGACCCGCTTGAGCTTGATCTTTTCTCCCTTGGTGCCATACAGCAGAATATCCACGATCTCATCGGGCAGCTCGCCGATGGGGGTATCCAGGGAGAAATGATAGTGCTCCGCAAGACCCCGCATATACATGGCGGCAATGGTGCTGCCCTCCATGGCCCAGCCGCTGGCCTTCAGGCCCCCTTTGTTGATGGAAAGCCGCTTATCGGGAATGATCAGCTGAGGGTCGATCCGCATAAACACCCCCAGGCCCGTGCATTTTTTACAGGCTCCGAAGGGGTTATTGAAGGAAAACATTCTGGGGGAAAGCTCATCGATGCTGACTCCATGCTCCGGGCAGGCGTAATTCTGGGAGAAGGTGATATCCTCTTCTCCTTCCACGCTGACCACCACAACACCGCCGGTCAGCCCTGCCGCCACCTCGATGGAATCCGCCAGGCGGGAGCGGATATCCGGCTTTACCACCAGCCGATCCACCACGATCTCAATGGTGTGCTTTTTATTCTTTTCCAGGGAAATGGTCTCGTTCAGGTCATAGATCAGGCCATCCACTCTGGCACGGACAAAGCCGGAACGCCGGGCGGAATCAAATTCCTTCTGGTGCTCTCCCTTTCTGCCCCGCACCGTGGGGGCCAGCACCTGTATTTTGCTTTTTTCCGGCAGCGCCAGCACCTGATCTACGATCTGGTCCACCGTCTGTTGCTTGATCTCCCTGCCGCAGATGGGACAGTGAGGAATTCCGATACGGGCATAGAGAAGACGAAGATAATCGTAAATCTCCGTTACCGTTCCCACGGTGGAGCGGGGATTTTTCGAGGTGGTTTTCTGATCGATGGAAATGGCGGGAGAAAGGCCGTCGATCATGTCCACGTCAGGCTTTTCCATCTGCCCTAAAAACATTCTGGCATAGGAGGAAAGGCTTTCCACATAGCGGCGCTGTCCCTCGGCGTAAATGGTATCAAAGGCCAGAGACGATTTCCCCGACCCGGAAAGGCCGGTGAGCACCACCAGCTTGTCCCGGGGGATGGTCACGTCTATGTCCTTCAGGTTGTGTTCTCTGGCGCCATGCACCACGATTTTGTCTAAGCTCATTTCCGCTTGTTCCTCCTTCAATCTCTCTACCATTCTTCAAAAAACGATCCTGTAAAAAGTGTTAGCGCCCTGTTTCCCCATAGGGAAATACATGCTCCGCCTTGGACTGAAATTCCTTCAGGGAAACGATCTTCCCGGCTTCGTTAAATTCCAGGAGAGAAACGCCGTCAAAGCCGTCTGTTACCCCGTCATACTCACAGCAGAAATACCACTCTGCCGCCGTATGGCTTCCCTGATGCAGAAAGCCTTTGATACGCCATTCCAGCACTCTGCCCCGCTTGTTCCAATCGGAAAACCACCGCTCGATTTGCCCAAGTCCCCGGTATTCCGGGCCATAGCATTCACTGTACACAATCTCCGGCGAAAAAATCTCCCGCAGGCAGCCCGGATCGTTTTCCAGCCATGCCGCAAAATAGCGCTCTATCGTTTCTTCTCTCTTCCGCATTTCTGTTTTTCCTACCTTTCCCCAAGAGTCCTTTTCGCCAGTTCAGTATATTCCCGTACCAACTCTGTTTTTTGCCTGGTATACTCATCTCTGTTATGCTCGTATTCCTTCCACAGCCTCAGCTTCAACGCCTCATATTTTTTTGCCGCCTTCGGGTGCATATTGAGATAATCCCGAAAATACAGCTCGTCATTGTCGCCCATTCGCCGCACATGCAGATGAAAAACCCGCTGCGCAAAGCCGCTTTCCGTATAGCCTTTATTGAAAGAAGCTCTCTCTTCATCGTCTGACATCAACAGATATCCTTTTTCTGCCAGCGCTGTCTTCGCTGCCGCCAGAGAAGCTGTATCCGGCGATTCAACCAGGATATCTACAATAGGCTTTGCCCAGATCCCTTTAATCGCTGTGCTGCCGATATGGCTCACACGGCATCCTGCAGGCAGCAGTTTCGTCAGGATTTCTTTTTCTTCCTGAAACCACTGTTCCCAATGGTCGTTATGCTCTGTCAGAAAAATGGGAAACAGCTCCCACAGCTCCTCCAGACTCATTTCCGACAATTTCTTTCCCACAGTACTATTCCTCCGTTTTCCATGCGGAAACATCCGCCCACGCCGGATAAAACCCGCAGCTGATTGCGATATTCTGTGAATGGAGATTGGACAGGCTGACATTGTAAAACGGCAGCCTTCCCCGTTTTTCAATTTCCGCCGCCAGATTCTTCACCCACCAGGTACCCAGTTCTCTGCCTATCCGCCGTCTTCCCTCCACTACCCAATAATTTCCTGTTCATCTCCCACGATTCTCACCGCCTGGGCATTGGTCAGGCGCACCGTTTCCCGGGGCAGGGAGCCTTCGGGAGAGCCCGCCTCACAGTGAACTTCCAGCCGCCGGGGCAGACAACCCAGATTATCTGGCAGATTCCGGGCTGCAATGATGCTGCCCGCACTGACTCCCACATACAAAAGTCCTCTTTCCAGCGCCCGATCCAGTATCTCCACAAAGCCGGAAGCCCTTACCCGTTCCAACAGATATTCCGCAGAACCGCCGCAGAAATACACTGTGTCATAGCAGGAAAGCTCTTTCTCTGTCATAGGCCTGTCCAGGTCATAGACAGTGATATTCCCCTCCGGAAATCCGGCGTTCAGCAGGTCATTTCGACACTTGGGCAGTACAGCTCTGGCATCCTCATCAATGGCCGCGGTGGGGATAAACAATGCCCTGGCCCTTTTGGGCTCCCTGCCCAGCAGTTCCAGAAAAGATTTCCGTACTGCGGGATTTTCAAAGCCCGCAGAAGTCAGCAGCAGTCGTTTCATGCCTATCCTCTCCTTCTTCATGGAGTTCCCTGCTTTTTGGAAGCCAGATCCTTCCTTACCGCTCCGAATCTGCGGTAATTTTCCCTGCCTTCTCTAAGAGTCATACCGTGATTCTCGTCACTGGGTTCATCCTCTCCGGGAGTGAACACATCGTTTTCCCACCAACAAACCGGGCAGATAAAGGCAATCGCTTCCTCTTTTGGCACGGGAAGGGTGCGCTCCCCGCAGCAGGGGCAGGGGTATTTTCCCTCCGGCTGGATAGTTGGCGCAAGCTCTGCCGTGCCGTCCCCCGGCTCCGGAAAAAACTGAAATTTTTTTCTGTTCATAGCATCACCATTTCGTTATTAGCTTTCAGTCATTCCCTGTTGGATAAAACCAAGAGCCAAAAGACCACATGTCAGTGTACCCAAGAGACTACAAAAAAGAATGTTCGGCGGTTTTTGCCGAACGTTATTTTTTTCGTCCAGAATGCCCTTCTCTAACGACTAACAACTAAAATCTAACCACTAGCGCGGTACCTTCCTGGTAGCAGCAAAGGCCTTGCTCTGCTCACCCTCCAGCTCCTTGATCTTATCCCGCAGATAGGCGGCGTGCTCGAATTCCAGCAGCTTTGCCGCCGCTTTCATCTCCTTGGTGTACTTCTCGATCAGCTCACGGCGCTCCAAAGCCGTGTATTTCTTCTTTTTCTTTTTGCCATCGTCCTTGTGGGTAGAAATTTCCAGGATCTCCGCCACGTCCTTTGTAATGGTTTTGGGAACGATGCCATGATCTTCATTATACTTTTCCTGAATGGCCCGGCGGCGTTCTGTTTCCGTGATGGCGTATTCCATAGAGGGCGTCACCTCGTCGGCATACATCACCACCTGGCCTCCGGCGTTTCTGGCGGCGCGGCCAATGGTCTGAATCAGGCTGCGCCCGCTGCGAAGGAAGCCCTCTTTGTCCGCGTCCAGAATAGCTACTAAAGAGACCTCCGGCAAGTCAAGGCCCTCCCGCAGCAGGTTGATGCCCACCAGCACATCGAATTCACCCAGGCGCAGATCCCGAATGATCTCCATGCGCTCTACCGTGTCAATATCATGGTGCATGTACCGCACCTTGATGCCGTACCCCTCCAGATAAGAGGTGAGATCTTCCGCCATCTTTTTGGTCAGCGTGGTGACAAGCACCCGCTCCCGTTTCTCCACCCGGAGATTGATCTCACCGATCAGGTCATCGATCTGCCCGTCTGTGGGCTTCACGGTGATCTTGGGGTCCAAAAGCCCGGTGGGGCGAATGACCTGCTCCACCACCCGGGCGGATTTCTCAAGCTCCAAATCTCCCGGCGTGGCGCTGACAAAGATAGCCTGATTTACATGGCCGTAAAACTCGTCAAAATTCAGAGGGCGGTTATCAAAGGCGGAAGGCAGGCGGAACCCGTAATCCACCAGCATTTCCTTCCGGGCGTGATCCCCCGCGAACATACCCCGCACCTGAGGCAGCGTTACATGGGATTCATCCACAAACAGCAGAAAATCATCGGGGAAATAGTCCAGCAGAGTGAAGGGCGCGCTGCCCGGCTCTCTGCCGGAAAGGACCCGGGAATAGTTTTCAATGCCCTTGCAGAAGCCGATCTCGGAAAGCAGCTCCATATCATACCGGGTGCGCTGTTCAATGCGCTGGGCTTCAATGAGCTTTCCCTCCGCCTTGAAAAACTCCACCCGCTTCTGCATTTCCTCCTGAATATCGGCAATGGCCTTTTCCATTTTTTCCCGGGGAACAATATAGTGAGAGGCCGGATAAATGGCGATATGCCGCAGCTCCGCCGTTACATCCCCGGTGAGGGGGTTAAATTCCCGCAGCCTGTCGATCTCATCTCCGAAAAATTCTACCCGCACCGCCCGGTCACTGGACTCTGCCGGAAAAATTTCCACCACATCTCCCCGCACCCGGAACTTATTGCGGATAAAATTGACGTCGTTGCGCTCATATTGCAACTCCACCAGCTTATGGAGAAGCTCGTCCCGGCTTTTTTCCATGCCGGGGCGCAGGGAGATCACCATGGTGCGGTAGTCGATGGGGTCGCCCAGGCTGTAAATACAGGAAACCGAAGCCACGATGATCACGTCCCGCCGCTCGGAAAGCGCGCTGGTGGCGCTGTGGCGAAGCTTGTCGATCTCATCATTGATGGCGGAATCTTTTTCGATATAGGTATCCGTCTGGGCGATATAGGCCTCAGGCTGGTAATAATCATAGTAGGAGACAAAATACTCCACGGCGTTTTCCGGAAAAAACTCCCGGAACTCCGAGCAGAGCTGGGCGGCCAGGGTCTTATTGTGGGCCAGCACCAGCGTGGGACGGTTCGTCTGGGCGATCACATTCGCCATGGTAAAGGTTTTGCCAGAGCCGGTAACGCCCAGCAGAGTCTGCTCCTTTACGCCGCCGTTCACGCCCTGCACCAGCTGACTGATGGCCTCCGGCTGGTCGCCGGTGGGCTGAAATTTTGAAACAAGCTTAAAATCCAAAACCGCTTCCTCCGTTTCCCGAAAAGCTTTCAGAATAGTGTGAGCCGCAGGGCCGTGGCTCAGGCCGCAGAACAATCCTCAAGCAGAAAGGCAGTTCAGCCTTCCTCCCGCTGTCCCCGCAGCCGGGCTTCCAGCTTCCGCACGCTTTCCGTTTCCTCATACTGGGCCTGGCGCATAATGTCTTCCTGCCGGGTGAGAACGCCGCTTCCCAAAAAGGAATAATAGCTTTCGTCCGCAAAGATAATGTGGTCGCAAAGCACCACGTTTATGCTGTCCAGCGCCACCAGCAAACGGTCTGTAATGAGTAAATCATTCTGCGAAGGGAAGGCCACACCGCTGGGATGATTGTGGGCCAGGAACACTTCCTCCACCTGGTATTCCATGCAAAGCTGTAACACCTGGCGGAGATACAGGGGCACCTCGCTGATGGAGCCCTCGCAGATAATATCGTTATAGACCATTCTGCCCCTGCCGTCCAGCAGCATCAGACATACCGCTTCCGTTTTACGCCCCAGGAATTTTGGGCGAAACATTTCCACGGCAGAGGGAGTGTCATAAATCCTTTGCAGGTTCCAGGAGCGCTCCTCCAGATAGGTTTGAGAAAGGCGAATGATCAGCCGCAGAAATTTTGCGGCCTCCGGCCCTACGCCGGGGATCTCCCGCAGTACTTCCTCCGGCGCACAGAAAATGCCGTCAAAGCTTCCAAGGGCTTCCAGCAGCCGGTCACAGGCCCGGTCCGCTTCCCCGGCGGGCAGTACATAAGAAAGGGCCTCCCGCAGCACCCGGCGGCGCTGGGCTTCCTCAGAGGACGCCTCCCGCTTTTTCAGCTTCTTCTCCTTCACGCTCATACCGCCTCCCTTAGAGCCTGTTCACCATCTTTCCACGCACGTTTTTTGGGCAGATTTTGCGAAATAACTGTGTCAAAAGCCCTTGCCGGGCGCCAGCCCACCTGCGGACTTTTTCCTTGTTATCCGCAAAATCGTGCTCGAAATTCCGTACACGCTAAGATGCCGAACAGGCTCTTACAGTAAAAAACTTTGACAGCCCGCTTTCCGGCAAAATCTTACCTGCCGAAGCATCGGCTTTCCCACTCATTTTCCGGTCTTTATCATAGCAAACATTTGTTCAGATGTCAAGACAGAATTCGCCTTTTCCCGGTAAAAATCTATTAAAGAAAGAATCGGTAAAAAAGAAATCGCCGCAAAACAAATGGGGTGCTTTGCAGCGATCTCTTTCATAGCGTTATTCTCAAAACTCATTTTTCAGGCTTCTGGAAAACAGGGCGTCCAAGGTCTTTTGAGGATCGGCCTTTTGGTAGAGCACATCGTACACCGCCTGGCTGATGGGAAGGGAAACGCCGGTATCGGCCCCCAGCTTTAAAAGGGCCTTTACGGTGTAGCAGCCCTCCGCCAGCTCCTCATAGGGCTCGCCCAGGATCAGAGCCTCTCCGTACCGCCGGTTATGGCTGTATTTTGAAAAAACCGTGGCCTCATAATCCCCCAGGTGGCACAGACCGTAGGCGGAAAGCTCGCTGCCGCCCAGGGCGGCGATCAATCTGGCAATCTCTCTCGTTCCCCGGCTCATCAGCGCCCCCTTCAGGGAGGAAAGGCGCAGGCCATCCAGCATACCGGCGGCAATGCCGATGACGTTTTTTGCCGCCGCGCCCACCTCGTTTCCGATCAGGTCTCTGCCGTAATAAAAGCGGATCAGATCGCCGGAAAGCTCTGCCACCAGCCGTTCCTTCAGGGCTTCGCTTTCACTGTCTATCACCATGCAGTTTGGGATCCCCCTGGTAAATTCCTGCACATGCCCAGGCCCCAGCCAGACGGCTGCCCGGGCCTTTTCCCCAATTTCCTCCTTCACAATGGCGGAAAGCCGCTTTCCGGTGCCGATCTCCAGGCCCTTCATGCACAAAACATAATTTTTATCCTCTGCCGGACAAAGGGAGCGAATCTCCCGCAGCAGCTCCCGCAGGCTTTGAGAGCCTATGGAGATCACCAAAAGCTCGTTTTCCAGAGCGCGGGACAGATCACTTTCCAGGGTCACGCTTTCCGGCAAAGTGGTCACACCATTGGAGCGGGTCTCCCGAAGAACCTCCATGCGCCGGGACTGATCCCTGCCGTACAGCGTGACCTGATGACCAATCCGATTCAGATACCACGCTAAAAAGGTCCCCCATCTTCCGCAGCCGATCACTGTAATATTCATAAGCGTAACCCTGGCTTTGCCGGCAGGTGCTGCCTGCAAAACACATCCTTTCTTCTGGATTTTGCGCAATATTCAAAGAAAAACCGCTAAAATCCGGTTTATCGTACTATTTACCTCTGCTCACTGTCATCCTGAGGCGTGAAAACGCCGAAGGATCTCGGATATATCCCGGCCGGCGGATAAAAATCCCTTTTCATTCGCCGGTTTCTTCTAATCGAGATTCTTCACCTTCGGTTCAGAATGACAATGAGAGAAAATCGCCGGTACGCTGAATCATAATTTACCACAAACTCTTCCCCTGTATTAACAGCCGAAAGTCCTTGAACCTTTTCTAACGACTAATATCTAACGGCTAACAACTAATTTAACTATACCACATATCCGGCAAAGGGAAAAGGGGGACTGAGACGCACGGCAGGAAAAATTTTGAAATAGCCCTTTTCGCCTGTTCGCTGATATGGTATACTAGGCACGGGACAACGAGACCCAAACACTAAATATTGAGTATTCTGTCGAATACCTGCGATTTGGAAAGGGCGTTCTTCCTTATGGCAAATATTTTGGATTATTTACAGGAAGTGACGGAAAGCTTTTCGGAAAAGCCCTTCGGCGAAGTGGACAGCCTGATCCTCTCCCAGCTTTCCTATCTGGATTTTTCCGGGCTGGTACCCGGCGCAGAGGAAAGCGGTTTCGTTTCGCTGGAAAAGCTTTCGGGCGAGACCAACCTGGCCTCTCTGACAAAGCACGACAGGGTTCCGGAGCTGGACGCTGAGCTGGTACGCCGCCTTACCGTCAATCCCCGGTTTCGAGAATTGCAGTTGGGCGGCTATGTGAATATCATCGACCAGGAGGCGGAGAAGCAATTTTCCGCCGTCACCTTTTTGCTGGACGGCTTTGCCTATATTGCCTATCGGGGCACAGACGCTTCCTATGTAGCCTGGAAAGAGGATTTTAACCTGGCCTTTATCAGCCCTGTTCCCTCTCAGCTTGCGGGGGTTGCCTACCTGGACTGGGCGGCAAAGCGCGTTTCCCGCCCTCTGCGGGCAGGGGGCCATTCCAAGGGTGGAAATATTGCCGTGTATTCCTCGCTGTTCTGTTCCCCTGAGACCCGGAAGCGCATCACGGATTTTTACAGCCACGATGGGCCGGGCTTTCCCGAAGGAGTTCTGCAAAGTCCGGAATTTTCTGAAATGAAGGATCGCCTGCACAAGACCATTCCCCAGTCCTCTCTGGTGGGACTTTTATTGCAGCATCAGGAGGACTGCCGTATCGTCCGCAGTAATCAGTTCTGGATCTTGCAGCATGATCCTTTTTCCTGGCAGGTGAAAAACGGCGTCTTTGAAACGGTGGAAAGCCTCTCTTATGGGGCAAAAGTTCTGGATCAAAGCCTGAATGCCTGGATCGCTTCCCTTTCTCCGCAGGAGCTTTCCGCCTTTGCGGACGCCCTGTACCAGGTGCTCCAGACCCTTCCGGGAGATTCCTTCTCCGACGCTCCCGAAGAGTGGTGGCTGGCCGCCTGGGAAACCCTGAACGGGCTGCGCGGGCTGGATAAGGAGACATATTCCTGCATTCTCCACACTGTCCGTTCCCTGTTTTCTCTGGCTAAAAGCAACCTGCCTCTACCCTCCTTTTCCCTGCCGGAGATCCCGGCTCCAAAAAGATCCGGCGCTTCTCCGCCGCCTTTGGCAGAAGCGCTTTTACAGAAGCTTTCCTTCTTCAAAACCGAAGGAAAACAGCCCCAAAATTCCTCTGAAAAAGATACGCAAGGAGATGTCCGTTCATGAGATCAACCGCTGTTCGCCGTAAACCCTTTCAAACCCTTCGCCTGTTTCTTTCCTGCCTGCTCTGTGTTCTTCTATTGATTGCCTGCTTTTCCATTTCGGCTGCCGGGGCAGAAGAAACGGAAGAAGCGCCCTTGTCTCCTGTTTCAGAGGCAGCAGAATTCCAGCCGGAGGAGCTTCCCTCAGAAGCTCCGGAAGACGAGCTGCCGGAAAATAACGGATTTTTATTGGAAACTGAGGAACCGGAGGAAACAGGCGCTCCGGAAACGGTCACCCTTACCCTCAAGCTGGGCTCCTTCGGCACAAAGACGCTGCTTGTGGAAAAAGGCCAATACCCTGAAATGCCGGAACCGCCGGAGCTTCCTGCCGCCCGTTTTTCAGGCTGGTTTGATGAAAACGGCCAGTTGGTTTACCCCGGCTCCTTCCCCGCGGAGGAAGACGCCGTCTATACGGCCCGCTGGGAACGTCAGGTATCGGAGCTTTTAAATACCGACACCCATTTTGCCTATATCAAGGGCCATGAAAACGGTATGTTCAAACCCGACGCAGGCGTTACCCGTGCGGAAGCCGCCCAGATGTTTTACGCCCTGCTGCGGGATCAGAGCTGGGAAAAGAAATCCTTTTCCGATGTAAAGGACCAGTGGTACGCCAACGCGGTAGGCACCATGGCGGGGCTGGGGATCATTCAGGGCTATCCCGACGGCACCTTCCAACCCGGCAAAAAGATCACCCGGGCGGAATTTGTGACCATTGCCGCAAATTGCGACACACTGGCAGAAGGTGAGCTTTCCTTTTCGGATGTTCCCAAAAGCTCCTGGGCCGCTCCTTATATCGCCTCCGCTGCTGCCAAAGGGTGGATCTCCGGTTTTCAGGACGGCACCTTCCGGCCGGAAAAGGGCATCACCCGGGCAGAAGCCGTGATCGTTCTGAACAAAATGCTGGGCCGCTGCCCGGACGAGACTGTAAGCACAAAAACAGACGCTAAGAATTTCTATGATCTTTTCCCGGAGCACTGGGCTTACGAAAATATTCTGGAAGCTTCCACCGATCACTCCCATGTTGCCTATGGCGTTTCCGGGGAAATCTGGACCGACTATACCCAGGATACGGAATATCCGGAAAAAAGCTGCTGGGTCAAGGACGGCTCCACCCTTTATTACCTGGATGCCGCTACCCGGAAATTTGTACGGGGCGAGAAGACCATTAACGGAAAGAAATACATTTTCCGCTCCGATACAGGCGCGGCTTTTACCGGCTTTCGCATGGAGGGCTCCTGGCGGCGGTATTATAAAAACGGCCTGATGGTGGAGGATATTTCCGGGTTGGGTGTAGTGAAGGGGCCCTATTTTATCAAGGTCTATCAAAATTCCAATTATCTCATCGTATTCGCCAAAGACAGCAAGGGCGTTTATAACACGCCGGTGCGGGCCATGCGGGCCTCCTGCGGCTACGGCACGCCCTCCGGTACCTTCTACACACCGGCCCGGTACCGCTGGCTGCAAATGATCGGAGACACCTGGGCACAGTGGTGCACCCAGATCCAGGGGAACTATCTGTTCCATTCCGTCCCCAACTGGACCCAAAGCAATATGGATCTGGAAGTGGACGAATATAATCATCTGGGCGAGACCCGCTCTCTGGGCTGTATCCGCTTAAACTGCCGGGATGCCAAGTGGATCTACGATAACTGTACCCTGGGTACTAAAGTGATCATTACCCCCTCAGAAAGCTCCGGCCCCCTGAAAAAACCTGCCGGGATCCAGATCCCCTCCTGGCACAGCTGGGATCCCACAGATCCCACTGCCACATGGCGGTGCAGACAAAACGGATGCCACTGAGAACCGGGCAGATCACAAAACAGCGGTAGTTTTCCTGCGGGAAGCCGGCCGTAATTTCCGAGGAAAGGATGTAGTTTGCGGGCAGTTTTTGTCTGCAAAGGGTATGGTAAATCTTTATGATCCTTTTTCTGATTCCCGTGGCAATGCTGATCCTTTTAGAAAGCAGAGTGGCAAAACCAAATGAATTTTTCCTGGACTATATGACCAGGGAACGCACTGCCGCCATAAATGGCATTTTTACCCTTCTTGTTTTTTTCAGCCACGCAAGCTCCTGTTTAAAGCTTACCGGGCCTCTTGACGCGCCTTATCTTTCCATCCGGCGCTATCTTGACCAGGCCATCGTTGTCTCCTTTCTGTTCTATTCCGGCTATGGTATGATGGAATCCATAAAAGCCAAGGGAATGTCTTATGTCAAGGGAATTCCATTTCGTCGGTTTTTCCGGGTATTTTTACATATGAGCGTTGCCGTTTTACTTTACGTGGCTGTCAATCTGACCCTGGGAAGGGAAATGAAGCTTCTGGACATTTTATTGGCCTTTCCCGGCTATACAAGCATCGGCAACAGCAATTGGTATGTATTTGCCATTCTCTCCCTCTACCTGATGGTATTTGTTTCCTTCCTGCTTTCCCGGGGAAATCTGTATCTCGGTACGATACTCACCACCATACTCTCTATCCTCTTTGTTTTCTGGCAGATGCGCATGGGCAGAGACCCCTGGACCTACAATACCGTGATCCTTTTTCCGGCAGGTATGATTTTCTCTCTTGTAAAGCCTCTTTTTGAAAAGCTCATGGCTAAAAACGATGCTTTTACTTACACGGCCTTTGCCTGTCTGCTGGCGGTCTACCTGTTTTTTGACGCCAGAAGACGCGCGGGGATCAAGTTTTACAGCATGTGGGGAATCCTCTTTATGCTGCTGATCGTGGTTCTCTCTCTGAAATTCTCTGTAAACAACCATATTTTGCAGTGGTTCGGCTCCCACGTGTTCAGCTTTTACATTTTGCAGAGAATTCCTTTTATGGTTTTGGGCCATTTGGGATATCAAAGCAGGCCTTTTCTCTTTACGGTGGCAAGCTTTCTGTTTACCATTCCTCTTTCCGTTCTGTTTGATCTTGCTGTCGGCAGACTGGATAGTCTGCTTTATTCCCGGAACAGGCCTCTTCCTCAAACGGGTACGGTCAGGTAGAATTCTAAAAAATATCCCCCTGCTTTTCTTTATGAAATAGCAGGGGGATTCCTGTTCGATAATGTATAGATCAGCACAACCCCATACTCTTTCTAACAACTGATTACCAACAGCTGACCACCGGCTTTCTCTCAAGATGATTGCTCCGCAATCATCTGTCCTTTCTCTAACGACTAACGACTAACAGCTAACAACTAATAGCTATTTTTCGGGAAAAGGGTTCTTTTCCTGGCTGATTCCGGTAAGGTAGTTCAAATCCACATTGTAATAACGGGCCAATGCTATGACGCTTTCCACCGGGATACGGGTCTTTCCGGTTTCGTAATCTGAATAGGTGCGCTGGCCAATATGAAGAAAATCGGCAACCTCCTGTTGGCTGAGGCCCCTGTCTTCCCGTATTTCTCTGATTTTTTCGTAATATTTATACGGCAATCCCGGATGCCTCCTCCTCAAGAAATTCTCACATAAATTTTAGCGGGAAAAACTCTAAGAAAGCATGGTTAGAGTTATATACTCTAAATTTTTTGCGGAAAGATTGACTTCTAGTCACAAATGGGTTAAAATGGCAATAATGTGGCGAACATTCACTAAGGAGGTGGCTTGCCATGAGCTTCGTAGATCGACAGACCATTGGGAAAACCGTGCGGAAATTTCGCATGGAGATCGGGTATTCTCAGGACTCTCTGGCAAAAGCGCTGGATTGCTCCCGTTCTGCCTATTCTTATAAAGAAAACGGAAAATGTGCGTTCAGTGTCGAGGATCTACAGTTGCTTGCCGTGGTATTCAATTTACCGTTGGAAGCCTTTTTCAATCCTGAGCTGTACCCGGAGCGGGAAATCGGGATGCGGGTCAGGCGCAAGCCGGTGGATCCGCCGGAGCAGGTCGGCGATCTGCGTATGGAAGAAAGGGTACTGATCAGCAGGCTGCGGATGTTGGAAAAAAAGCTGGATTCCAAGGAGCTTATAGAGAATTTTTGGAAAACCATAAAAAAAGAACTGGATAGTCTCAGCAAGTGATAGTCTTTCCAGGCCGAAACTCAAAACAGAAACAGGAAGCCGTAAGAATTCGCCGGGGAAGCCCTTGCGATTTCTTACGGCTTTGACTATAATTATTTACAGTGTGTTCAACAACTTTCCGTACAGATGGGGTACAATAGCGGCGAAAAGGGGCAAAGGATATGTTTGGATATGTGCGCCCGTTCCAATCGGAACTGCTGGTCAGGGAATATGAGCAGTACAAAGCGGTTTACTGCCAGCTTTGCCGGGTGCTGGGAAAGGAATACGGTTTCCTTGCCCGGTTTTCTTTAAGCTATGACTGCACCTTTTACGCCATGCTGGCGCTGGCTGTTTCCGGGCAGGAAGTCTGTGAGGAACAGGGCCGATGCGCGGCAAACCCTTTGAAAAAATGCAGATATTTGAAAGCGGACGGGGAAGCCTATCAAAAGGCGGCGGCTCTTTCCGTGCTGCTCACCTGGCACAAGCTGCAGGATGACCGGGAGGACGAAGGCTTTTTCAAATCCTTCGGCTGCACACTGCTGCTGCCACTGGTTTCCCGCAAGGCGAAAAAAGCGGCAGCCCGGTATCCTTTTTTAGCAGAGCTCAGTGAAGCCGCTATGAAAGGGCAGAAGGCGGCGGAGGAAAAAAAGGCCGGGCCCGACGAATGCGCGGAGCCTACCGCTTTGCTGCTTCAGGGGCTTTTCCGGGAGCTTGCCGGAGAAAACAGGGGCCAGGCGACGGCATTGGAGCAATTCGGCTATTTTCTGGGACGTTGGGTCTATTTGATGGATGCCTCCGATGACTTGAAGGAAGATGCGGAGCAGGGAAAATTTAACCCCTTCCTGCTTCGGCTGGGTCTTTCCGGGAAAGGGCAGCTTTCCCAGGAGGAAATAAGGTCTGCGGAAATGGCCTGCAACGAAGCCTTAAACGCCACGGCGGCCATGCTGCTGCCCCCCTTGAATCTTATGGATCTGGAGCGGTTCGCCCCTATTATAGAAAATGTGGCGCAGAAGGGGCTGCCGGAGATCCAGCGGGAAATTTTGTTTCTGCACGTAAAAGAAAAGCGGAGAAAGCGCCTGAGCGAAAAGCAGCTTTCCCAAAGGCTGTAAAGGCGATGCTCTGTTTTAAATATAGGAGATATTGGAATTGTTTGTATTGGGCCATGCGGCCTGATACAAGAGAGAGAAGGGAATCAAAACAATGAGTATGTCAGACCCCTATAAGGTGCTGGGCGTATCGTCCTCCGCAACTGATGAGCAGATCAAGGAGGCTTACCGGAACCTGGCAAAGAAATACCACCCGGATCAATATGCGGAAAGTCCTTTAAAGGAGCTTGCCGATGAGAAAATGAAGGAGATCAACGAGGCATATGACGCTATTACCGCCCAGCGGAAAGCTGGCGGACAGCGGAGCTATGCCGCAGGCGGGTACAATCCTGTAGGGAATAACGCCGCTTCCGGCTTTCGGGATGTACGAAGCCTGATCATGGCCGGACGTATTGCCGATGCCGAGCAGATCTTAAACGGTGTGCCCCCGGAGCGTCGGAATGCGGAATGGTACTTTTTAAAGGGCTCGGTGCTGTACCGCCGGGGCTGGCTGGAAGAGGCCAAGGATCACTTTTCCCGGGCCTGCCAGATGGACCCCGGAAACGGAGAGTACAGCGCGGCCTTAAACCAGACCATGAACCAGAGAAGCGGCGTGTACGGCGGCTATAACCCCAATCGGGGCATGGACGGCAGCTGCAATTCCTGCGATCTGTGTTCTTCCCTGATTTGTGCCGACTGCTGCTGTGAGTGCATGGGCGGAGATTTGATCCCGTGTTGCTAACGGAAAATCGGGTTCCGATTTTCCTTTGGAAGAAGGACTGAGGCGCGAAGCGCCTCTCTTTTCTAGCTTTGCTCGAAAAGCACCGCCCTTCTTCTGTTAGGGTACTTGCATAAAGAGGCTAACGGGAAAGCGGTTTTAGCTTTTAGCTGTTAGTAATTAGTCGTTAGAAAAGGGCAGGAGTATCATGATGAAAAATTCCATGAAAGCGGCGCTTTGCGGGATTTTGGCGGCGCTCTCCGCAGTTGTGATGTTTTTCACAGGGATCATTCCCATAGCCACCTTGGCTTTGCCTGCCATCGCCGGATGCTTTTTGATCCCGGTGGTGGCTGAGATAGGTGTTCCCTGGGGCTTCGGTACCTTTGCCGTGTGCGGGGCCCTTTCCTTTTTACTGGCGCCGGATCGTGAAGCGGCCTTATTCTACGTGCTGTTTTTCGGATATTATCCTGTGCTCATCGGCGTTTTAGACAGAGTGGGAAATCAGGCGTTCCGCTATGTGCTGAAGCTTTTGATCTTCAATGCCGCCATCGTGGCGGAAACCCTGCTTGCCGTATTTGTGCTGGGAATTCCCTGGGAGACCATTGAATTTCTGGGAAAAGCCACGCCCCTGGTGCTGTTGCTTTTGGCAAATCTGGTTTTCGTCCTGTATGACAGGGCGCTGAATGGCCTGATCGCTTTGTATTTCCGCAAATTCAGCAGACAGGTGCGCAGGCTTCTGAAATTGAAATAAGCAAACCCGCCGGTGAGTGCAAATCACCGGCGGGTTTTTCCCGGGGAATGGCAGTGGGCAGCGGTAAAAGCTGGCAGGATAAATTGTAGATTATCCGGCATCCCTCAGAAACCGGTACCCTCTGAAAGAGTTTACCCCCTCAGTCACGACACATAGCACCGTCCCCAGCGGGTCGCAAATTTCCAGTTAAGCCGACGGACCGTCCTTTGGACGGTCCGCAGGTTTTGCAGAAACTTTGCGGCCCGCCAAGGATGTCGGGCCCTACAGAATAGTATACGATAAAGTATGCTTTATTGTGTGGGCAAAATGGAGGGAAGTCCGGTTTCAAAAGTAATGGTGCTTCCATCACTTTTTGCAAGCACGGTTTGTTCCTGGTCTGTGCGGTACACATCGGTTCCCAGCTTTTGCAGCTTTTCCAGAACGTCTTCATGAGGGTGGCCGTAGGAGTTGTCTTTTCCGCAACTGATCACCGCATATTGGGGATCCACCGCCTTTAGAAATTTCGCAGAGGTAGAGGTGCGGGAACCGTGATGCCCGCATTTCAGCACATCGGCGCTAAGCTCGTACCCGTCCTCCAAAATCAGGGCCTCGCTTTCCTTTTCGGCGTCTCCTGTGAAAAGGAAGGCAGTTTCTCCGTAAGTCAGGCGAAGAACACCGGAATAGTTATTGAGATCCTCCCAATCCGCATGGGGCCGGGGAGCGAAAACCTGTACGGCAGCGCCTGCCGGACAGGGAATCTCAACCCCTTGTTCTAAGGGAATGGCGGTAATATCCTTCTTTTCCAGAGCGTTCAACAGCGCTTCATAGGCCGAAGTGGTAGGAACTTTGTTATCGGGCAGCCGGGGCATGTAGAATGCGCCGATCTCAAAGCGCTGCACGATCCGCGCCATACAGCCCATGTGGTCGGTATGAGGGTGGCTGCAAATTAAGGCGTCGATTTTCTCCACGCCCAGCTCCCGCAGGCCTTCGGTGAGTCCGTCTGCATAGGCGTATTCTCCGGTATCGATCAAAATGTGAAACACGTTTTCCCCATTGGGGAGGCGAATGAGCGCGCTGTCTCCCTGGCCCACATCCAGAAAATATACTTCCAGTCCCTCCGGCTGTTCTGCCGGGGAAAAGCCCACTGCTCCGGAAGCCTGATGGTGCTGCTCCGGCACCTGCTCCAAAAGCCCCTGCTGTTCCGCCCAAAAGAGCAGCAGAAACACGGCAAGCGCCATAAGCACTCCGCCGATCCCCAGCTTTTTCCGGGAGCGCCTTCTTCCCTGTCTCATGATATCACATTCCCTTCAGAAAAAAACGGCGCCGCGGCGCCGTTTTTTATTCCTCGTCTTCCTCAGCCTTTTTGTACAGATTGAAGCGGAACAGCTTGGATTCGTCCGTTTCCTTCTCGCACATAATAAAGGCTTCTGCAATTTTTCCGCCTTCGATCAGGCGGGTAAGACCTACCAGCTGGCATAGCTTACTTTTCAGGTTCAGCCTGTCGCCGTCCCGGGTCATCAGGTAAATTTCCCCTTCGCAGCCGTCCAGCACCTTCAAAAACTCCGGTACGTCCACATCGTGCAGTTCAACCATTTTTGGAGACATAACAATTCCTCCTTTTCACCGGTTCTCTGCTATACAGTATAGCACAGTTTTTAAAAGTTGGCAATTGCCTTTGAGAAAGCCAGCCAATACATGGCCGAGGCATTCTCTGAGATGACAGCGCCAATGGCTATTGGGATCTCTTTCTAACTACTAACAGCTCATTACTAACAACTGCTTTGCTCTACCTCTTCCAGAGTAGGCAGGGAGGTCTGCGCTCCCTTTCGGGTCACAGACAGGCTGGAGGCACGGATCGCAAAGCGAACGGCCTCCTCCACAGTTTCCCCGGCGGCAAGGCGGCAGGCGAAAGCGGCGGTAAAGCAGTCTCCGGCGGCGGTAGTGTCCACTACGGAAAGGTTTTTCGGCGCAGGGAAATATGTTTTCTTTCCGCTCTGTTCCAGCAGGAAAGCGCCTTCTCCCCCCAGGGTGATCAGCACATTCTGCACACCCTTTTTCAGCAGTGCCTTGGCTGCTGCTTCGGGGTCGCCCTCAGGAACTCCGGCAAGCTGCGCAGCTTCCCCCTCGTTGGGCTTCAGAAAATCAATACAGGCATACAGTTCGGGGGGAAGATCCTGTCGAGCGGGAGCGGGATCCAGGATCACAAGCTTTCCCTGTTCTCTGGCCTTTTGTGCGGCAAACACCACGGATTCCAAAGGGATTTCCAGCTGAAGCACCAGAATATCACAGGCCAGAAGCGCGTCCAGATTTTCCTGAAGATAGGGAAGATCCACCGCCCGGTTTGCCCCCTGGGCCACGACGATGCTGTTATCTCCCGTGCTGTCTACGCAGATGAAAGCAGAGCCGGTGGCTTCTCCGGCAGCCTGCCGGATATGGTCTGTTTCCACCCCGGCGGCCTTTAGATTTTCACACAGGGTCTTTCCGGCACCGTCAGCTCCCACTGCGCCCAGCATGGTAACATGGCCCCCCAGCTTTCCGGCGGCATAGGCCTGATTGGCCCCCTTCCCGCCAGGAATGGTTTTCAGCTCCTTGGAAAGCAGGGTCTCTCCCACCTTTGGCATGTGGGAGACCTGCACCACAT
>CAMVYG010000001.1 GCA_947171615.1 uncultured Clostridia bacterium | reverse complement strand
TTGCTATTTAGGGTATAATGTTAATATATATCATAATTCACACTAGGGGTACTGCGCCCGTTTTACAAAAGCACCATACAGTCTCTTGTGGTGTGGGAAACAAAATTTACAGAATGTAGATTTTTTGAAATGACGACACCTGTTTGGAACAGGGATAGGTTTTGCAGGAGGAATAAATTGATGAAACATTGGAGAAGAGTGGTTGCGTTCATTCTGACATTGCTTCTGGCAATTTACGGATTGCCTGTAGCTCCTGCTGCCCAGGCGTCCAGAAGAATGGGCGAGGATGTTGCGTCGTCTTTCGATAACGAAACGCCTTCTTCCGCCGTCGCGGAGAATGATGCCGATGTAGAGAATACGGAAGAGGCCGGGGACGCTCCGGAGCTTTTAAATCTGGAACTGCCCGATACGAAAATGCGGTTTATTCAGACCGGGTTTGATCCGGAAACCGGTATCCTTACCATGAGCCTGCAAATCAGGGTAGAGCCCGGTGAGGATGAAGAGGAGCTGAAGGAAGGCGTTTTTGTGTTCCAGACAGACGCCAGCACGGTGCGACCCATCACCAATCCCCGCGCCGACTTCCAGCCTCCTTATAATAAAGAAGAACGCAGAGAAATTTACCCCTTCAACGGGCAGATCGCAGTTGTGGCCTCCGACGCCGACACGATGCCCGCCTCCATGAAGGAATTCATGAAGTCTGAAAAGGCCAAAATCGTTTCTAACACCGGCCTTTTTAATCAGGCTATGAGCGCAAAAAATGATTTTTTGGACCACTACACGGGCTACATGGTGTCCGGCACCAGAATGCAGCAGGGCGAAACCACAATGCTGGACTGTTATCTCCAGTTCTACTGCTTTGGCGGCCACTCTCCGGAGATCGAGGAAGACGGCTATGCCACCGTGATCGATCTGGACTTCCGCCTTTACAAAAACGGCGTTGTAGCTCAGAATACGGACGGCCTTTCCGCAGGGTCTATTCAGGTTCCCCAGACAGCGCGGGAAGCCAGGGAGATCGTTGACCAGTTCTCTTATGAAGATTCCACCGGGAAAACGGTGCCCCTGGCTATGGGCGGCGCAGGCTTCATTCAGCGATATCTGGATTGGGAAACCTATGATGTGGTGGAAGGCCAGGCCTTTTACTATTATGACGAGCCCCAGCTTACCCCGTGGAAAAAGAATGGGGTCGCCAGCCGCGTTTCATGGAGCCAAAATCCCGCTCAGAAGATTTTGGGAGAAACCGCTCCCGGCGTCTGGTATGAGAATTTCGATAAGAGATATGTTGTAGACTATCTTCTGGTGGACAGCAACAACACCGTTCGGGGTGATACCATAGAGAACCCGGATGATCCGGACGATGTAAGGCCTGTTGAAGACCCGGACTTTGAGATGCCTACCAACTCCTCCGGTATGGTGGTGGAGAGCGAGCGGTATCCCCGGTACAGCATTCCCGATTATGAGCTGTCCCAGCAGAACGACGAGGACGAAAACTGGATCCCGGAAAGCTACCAGGGCAACGGCAAGCGCCCGCCGCTGAAATACTTTATCATGACCAGCACCTCTGATACCTCTATCTCTTCTCCCGAGCACGATGGCTTTGAAGAGTACTTTACCGGCCTGAAATGGGAATTTTTGGCAGAGGAAGGGCTTTCCCTGGAGGATTGTGAGATCACGGAGGAAAGCGGCGAGGGCAGGCTGATCCCCACTTACAATAATGAGTATTACCGTGTAAAGGAAGCGACCTTTACGGGGAACCGGTCTGAAGAAGCGCACCTCAAGGGCAAAAAGCTGTGGACCGTCTACAAGGCGAGGGTTCCTGAAGATCCCAGCCTGGACGAATACATGATGAGAACGCCGGTGGGCGTTGTGCTGGATATGATCCCCACGGAGATCACATACTGGGATCACTTCCAGGCAGGCGGCACAAAGGAAATTGTCCGCAGCGACATTCCCGCTCCCCAGTTCCATATTACCCATGACGCCGCCGACCTGGATAACTATCTTTGGTATACCAATGGGGCGGACAGCATTACGGGAGGGCAAAAAACCAAAATCTCGCTTCGGGTCATTTACGATCCGGAGGGAACTCCCATTTACAGCGATGATACGCTTCTGGCCTTGTATAAGGCAGATCCGATCCCCACTTCGATTTCTGTGGATACAGAGGGCGTGGTGGAAAATATCACCAATTCCGACGGACAGCCTGTAGAGGGCTTCTGGGTAGGAAATACCGCGCTGGACGGCTCCGGCGAGGAAACCCCCGAAGACGCTGTTTCCACGGGGATTGAGATCCATGCCCGGCTTCTCGACCAGTACCGTGCCGTCTATCATGATAAATGGGCGAATCTGGAGCTGGTTCCTACAGAAAAAACGAAGAAACTCTATGATGCGGCTGGAAAAACCTGTCCCTTTGAAATAAATCAGAAAAGCGAAAATTCGTATACTATTATATATAGGGGATACAGAGGCGTAAATGATGTGGTGGAAGGAGAGCATATTCTCCGGGCGACCTATTCAGAGCCTCTGGGCGCCAATGTGGTTCAGGAGATTCCCGTATTTGTCAGTAAGCCCAAGGATAAACTGACCCTGATGAAAACCTACCCGACCAATCCCCACACCATGGTGGATCAGAAAGAGGTAGAGGAGGATGGAGTAAAGGGTACTGTTTATCAGGTGGTGTACGAGGTGCCCCCCTGTACCTTTGATGATTATAAGGTGGTCACCAACACGGAAAATATTCTGATCGCTGAGCTTGCCAACCAGTGGAGAAATCCGGAAGACGATCTGAGCACCAAGGAGCTTGCGGAATATGATCTGGCTTCAGGGATCAGAAACACCTCCGGCACGGCCATCGATTTGGCAAAAGCCCGGGCTAAGGGCTACACCATTTCCTATGAAGTCTCTTATCCGGACGATGAATTGCCTCAGGGTATTTCTGTGGCGGATATTAACCAGGGAAAATTCACCTACAACAGCTACACAAAGGATGGCTCCCGCTTCAACCTGCGGATCACCGCCACCTATCAGGGTTGGTCCCGGTTTGTGGAATATCAGTTCGAATTTACCAGACAGCCCCGAATCCTTCAGCAGATCCTTGTGGTTCCCCCGGATCACCAGACAGGGTATACCTTTATGGTTCCCCTGAAGGAAGAGGGCAAGCAGGATAACCGCCTGACCGTTATTGCGGTGGACCAGTATGGCAGCCAGTGGGATTGGAACGCTGTGATGGATGCCTACAAGCCCGGAAGTCCCCTGAACCCGGAAGGGAACGAGATCGAACCCTGGAGCGTTTTCGTGGAAGGCGAGCTGCCCCCGGGCGTTACCCTGACAACAGGCAATAACCCCTATATTACGGTGGACAGCACGGCGAGAACCTCTTCCTTTAAGATTTATGCGAAATTTGCCGCCTGCCGTTCCAAATCGGTAACGGTAGAGATCAAGCGGGAGCCCAGCAAGCCCACTATCATGCGGAATCTGGTCTATAACACCACCAACAGCATTCTTCCTCCCATCAAAAGCGGAACGGACGCTGTGTATGCCCCTTCTGTGGAGGTTTACGACCAGTATGATGAACGGATCCTGGATTGCAAATCCACATGGAGATACACTGTTACCCCCGCTTCCGCCAAGGATTACATCAGCGTGGATTCACAGACAGGCGAACTGACCGTGAAAAAATGCGCGCCTAACTGCGATGTGTTCATCACCAGCGTTATGGCGCAGAACGGCAGCAGCCGTTCTCTGAATGTTACCGTGCAGGTGCGCAGGCAGACTGCCTATCCCGATTTTGTTGAAATCAAAGAAACCGAGATCCCCTTCCTTTCAGATCCCTCCTCCGGTTCCGGTATGCGGTATTTGACCGCCTCCGGTACGACGCAGTATGGCGAGGACCAGGTGTTTGAGCAGAATGAATTAACATGGCGCCTTGACGCGGTCAAATTCCCCGACGCCACCCTATACCGGGTGAAGGAGATAGACGACCCCAATGGCGGCGGTGGAAAGGTAGAGGTGATCACAGGAGATATCCCCTTTGATTCCAACGGCGGTATTTATAACGCCAGAAATGTGGTGTCCCTGACCTCCGGCGGCGCGCTGCAATTTAACGGCACTGTGCTTGCCAGAAATATTCCCCAGGAAATGACGGTGACGGTCATCTGCAAAAACGGCCGTCAGGCAACGAAGACCATTAAGATCACAAGAGATCCTTCCGTGCCGACTACCCTGTATTTCCCCGGAGATTTCGCCCCTTACAACGACGGCGTGCAGATCCCCGAAAGCGGGAAAAAAGAAACCGTGCCGCTGAGAGTGTATGTGCGGGATCAGTACGGCGTGATTCTGGAAGAAAAGGACGCGCCGGTAAAATGGAGCGCCGGTACGCTGCCCAAGGGCGTGACCATGAACGCCGCGGAGAAAACCGTGACCATCGATCATACGGCTTCTCCGGGCTCCGTGAAGATCACGGCCACCTGCGGTTCCCTGAAAAGCGACCTTTATCTCGGCATTCGTCAGGATGAGCCTTTGGCGCCCAGATCGGTAGAGTTTACCAATATCAAGAATTCCGCCGGTAAGGTTCAGGCGGTTCCCGCCGGATATGAAATGACCCTTCCCCTTCCTCCTCAGGCGGGCCGGGGATATGAAACCTACACGGCTGTCTGGATCGTGCGGGATCAGTTTGAAAATCCTATTTCCAAAATGGTGCGCTGGACGGTGGAAAACCCCAGCAGCGGCGTGAAAGCGGAAATGTTCGATGAATACGCCGGTATGGTGCGTGTTTACTATACGGCTGAAGCCATGGATGCCCTTCGGAACGGCCAGGATCTGGGCTTTACCCTGCGGGGCTCCGTTGCGGATGACGCCGGTGTGTACAGAGATCTCAGGGTTCACCTGAGCCTGGATGACGCCGAGCCCGCCTATGCGGTGCCTGTTATGACTGACCCGGGCGACGAGTCCGTGATCGAAGGCGGCGTGGTAAAGCCGGTGGTACCTCCCAAGGGAGATCCCGCCAGAGCGGTTACCATAGAGGCAAAGGTATACGACCAGTATGGCAGAGAAATGCCCAATGAAGCGGCGGATATCAAGCTTGCCACCATGTCTCCCGGACTTCGGCTCAGCCAGACTCCCGGTACCAACAGGGGAACTCTGTATATAGAATCCAACACAACGGCAATGATGGTTACTTTGCAGTCCACTCCCAAGGGTGAGCCCGAAAGCCTTCGGGACGAAAGCTCTCTGTTGATAGTTTTGAGCAAGGGCACAGCTTATGCTTATGAGCTGGCGCTGGCAGAAAGCAACCAGTATACTTTTGATATTCCCTATTGGAACAGCAGACAGCTGGCCAATAAGCCGGACGAAGACCACGCAGAGGAGCTTACCCTGAGAGCCGAGGTAGTAGACCAGTACGGCGCGTGGATGAAGGTGGTATCTGATCTGTACCACCCTGTATGGGAATTTGTGGGAGACCACGAAGGCGTGGAGTTTGCTTCGGGCGACCCGGACGGCGACGGCATTGCCGAGGGAGAGGATGTGACCTTCGCCATCACCAACCGGGCGGTGCCTGCCGGAAAGATGAGCCAAAAGGTGACGCTCCGGCTGACCACCACCAATATGGAAGATGACGAAGACTTTGTAAAGACCCTGACATTGGATCTTCGCCGGGATAAGGCGGAAGCCACCTATCTTTATATCACAGGTTCTGATGAAAACGGTGTGGGCATAGCGGCAAAGCGGCCCTATGCTGAGGCGAAAACAACGGTTTATCCTTTCGATCCTGTGGTCTACGATCAGTACGGCGCTCCCATAGAGGACTGTGAAATTGAAATGGATATGGATCTTTCTGTGCTGGAAGGCCGGGACGATCTTCTGGTAGAAGAGGTTTACCGCCGGGGCGAAAGCGCGGAAAACGGCAATTCCCCCGTGGGATATCAAATCTATCAGGTGGTGTACAAGGAAGCGCCCCCGGAGAGCGGTTCGGGAGAAGAGACCGATCCCGAAGACGGCTTGGAAGACGACGGCGAACAGGAGCCGCCTCCGCCGGAGATCCTTTCCAAAACCCTTCTGGCAGAATTTGACTGTCCCACAGGAAACCTTACCCTCTATACGGCCTGCGACTGTCTTGATAAGCTGGCGTTTACGGCAAAGTATGAGGCGTTGGGCGAAGCGGGCTTTAAGAGATTGATCGTGCCTATTGCCCAGGAAGAGACTCGCGCCTACAAGGTGGAGATCAACCGCACTTACAGAGATTTTGTGATCAGCGGCAATAGAGAGCCCATTCAGGACTATGTATATCCTGTGGTTTACGACCAGTATGGCGGCCGCTACGACGGGTATGCGGCCATACAGTGGAACCTGAAGCTGCCGGAGAAGGATGAGAAAGGGAATTATCTTCCTTATATCAAAGAGCTGGACGAAGAGGGCAACGAACGGCTGCCCGACGACTTCCTGGTGATAAAGGAGGATGCGCCTGATAGGACCACCACCCTTACCATTCAGCCGGAAAGCTTCATTTCCAACAAGGTAATTCTTCTGGAATGCCTGGTGCTCGATACCGGGTTTATGAACGATCCGTCCCGCAGAATTTATGAGTATTCCCAGATCAGCGTGCACCGGCCCTACAACACAGGCGTTACCGTTACCTTTGACGCCGGGGAGTACGGAAAGCTGGTTGGTGAAAGCCAGGTTTCCATTAGCTCCGGCGAAGCCCCTCTGAACCCGCCGGGTGTAAAAACGGTGCAGGGCTACGGCTTTGTAGGCTGGACCTCAGACGGTGAAATAGTAGTGGACGCCACCAAGGTGGCAGTGTTCTCCGATCTCACCTACGTGGCGGTTTATAAGGACGTGACCAATACGAAATTCCTGGAAGGCTATGGAGACAGAACCATTCGCCCGGAAAATAAGGTCACCAGAGCGGAATTTGTTTCCATGGTGGTAAGGGCCATAGGAGGCTTCGATTCCCAGAAAAATTACGGGAAGTCCTTCAAGGATGTGGCGCAGGGCAAATGGTACTCGGGCGCCATCGCCTATGCGAAGCAGAAAAAGATTATAGACGGCTATGAGGACGGCACCTTCCGCCCCAATGCCTATATTACCAGAGGCGAGGCCGCCAGAATTCTGGCGGATGCCGCCGGGCTCACATCGGAAAAATCAGGAACCTTTGAGGACGTAAGGCCCGGCTCCTGGTATGAAAAATATATTGAAGCGCTGCTGGAAGCCAAGGTGGTAGACGGCTATGAGGACGGCACCTACCGCCCGGAAAACCGGATCACCAGAGCGGAAGCGATCAAGCTGATCGTTATGATCACAAAGAACGCTCTGAACGATTTGGAGCACAATAACATTCAGAAGTATGCCTATTGTCCCTTTATCGATATCAAGAGGACACACTGGGCTTATGCATATGTCCTACGCGCGGCTGGCATTGCCTAACCAACGCGCGGGAACGAAAAGGAGGTAAAGTTTTCATGAGTAAGATGAAAGCTAGTTTCAAGAAAGGAAAATTTGGCAGAAGATTGGCTGTCTCAATCCTGACGCTGGTACTATTGTTCACTGTGGTGAGCGGCACCTCCGCCTTTGCATGGGATTGGGGTGATTGGGGCTTCGGCTCATCAGCCAGCTTCAAGATCACCGTAAAGGGAAGCTCTCAGTCCACACCTAACCGTGGGCAGATCTCCGCATCCCTTTCAGACGTGATCAATTTCCAGTCGGAAGGCATTTTTGTGGGCACCAATGAAATGCAGAAGGTGCAGAGCATAGAAGTGTATTCCGATACGATCAAGAGAGACGGAAGCACCCCGCTGGTGCTGGCCGCGGAGCCGGGCAGCAAGTGGCAGGCCGCTACTCCCGATTCCAACGTTGCGCCTAAGGGAAACCAGTCCTTCCAGTATCGCTCCAGAGAAGCGATCACGAAGGGTACTTTCGATTCTCTCATGTCGCAGCTGAGCGTTTATTTTAATCAGGAAAGCGGCAATACCCATGGCGAGGGCATGCTTACTATTGTGGCATACAGCTCCCAGAAGCCTACTGCCGGCAATCTGATCAAAAAGCCTTATACCTCGTATTCCTGTGAATTCAAGTTCTACAGCTATGCCCAGGGCGAGGTAGAGAAGGAAAGCGCCGTCATGGACTATAAGAGCGATTACGCCCAGAGCTATGACAGCAAATATGAGGACGATGTTCCCGATGGCCAGGTGACCACCGGTGTTTTGGTGAACTCTCCCGACGCTACCGGAGGCAAGGCCGAATTTGACCTGTACCTTACGGAAAAGGGACGGGGCAAAACCATCGATGTAGGCTACCAGGTCAAGAAGAGCACAGAGCCCTGGACCTCTACCGATGAAAGCCAGGCTCCCCAGTATGTGAAGCATATTGACGATTTGAAGAATTGGGACGAGAACGATCCCATCCACATTTCCGTGGAAGGCCTGGCGGATGGAGAAACCTATGATATCCGCGGTATCGTCTGCACAGACGGCCGGGAAGACGCGCCGAAGCAAACCGGCGAGCTGAGCTTCTCCTACCAGAAGCCAAAGATCAACTCCTTCAACATCGGCGGTATCACCAGTGTGTATCAGGGCGGTAAGGGCTTGATGAACCTTTCCATGCTCACCACCTTTAACGATACCAACGCCGTGGGTGTTGGCGAATATCAGGGAATTAACGGCAGGACCTACAACGGCCCCGCCCTCCAGGCCGACATCTACTTCACCACCAACCGCGACTTTGAAGTGACGGGAACGGATGAAAACGGCAAGGAGATTTACGGAGAGGATCATTCCATTTGGTACATGATCTCCGATTACAGCGATATCAAGGAAATGGCGGACGAGGAAGGCGAAATAGCCACCACCTATACAAAGGACTGGAAGAACTTCAAGATCCCCGCCACCCTGGAGGATATCGGCGTAGAGGGCAATACAGCGCCTATCAACAGCGACCGCTGCGCGTTCAAGCTGGTAATCACGGATCTGTACACCGGCTATACTGCCGTAACGTATTCCGATCCCTTTATCATCGATTCCGCCCCGCCCTCCAGACCTGAGGTAGTGGCTGAAAGCGGCGGCACGGAGATCGACCTGTCTCTGGAATCAGAAGCGGTCGTGGGCGGCACCAGCGAAAACGGCAGCGCCCAGGTTTCCATCAATATCGGTGATTCCGACGACCAGGGCGGTTCCGGCATCAAGCAGTACAGCTACAGCATGTACTATCTGCCTACAGATAAGGTGCCGGCAAGCCTTACCACTACCGGCGATGTTCTGCGCCTTTTGCAGACCTATACGCCCACCGCTCCCGGCGCAAGCGATTATAAGGAGTGGACCGCTCTGGAAACCAAGCTGGATGACGCGGGCAATCCTGTGGAAAACATGACCGAGCTGGTCGTTGCCAAGGACGGCTACTATCGCGTAATTGCCAGAGCAGAGGATAAGGCAGGGTTCATTTCCGAGGAGGTAGAGGGTTACTTCCGTGTGGACCTTACTGCCCCCGACTCCCCTGTGGCACGGCTTGCGAAGAGGGAAGACAGCACCTTTAAGGCTTACGATAACCGCACGTATACCAACAGCGAGGTATGGGCGTTTGCTTACTCCAAGCCCCAGACCGGCAAGGCGCTGAAGAGCTTTAAGTTCTCCACCAACGGCGGCCTGACCTGGACGGATATCAGTACGGTTGCGGCGGATAAGAAGATCGTAAAATTTGATAACGTGACCGAAACCATTCCTACCTATAAGGATGCGGGCTGCACGCAGGAGGAAGGCTTTGTCTATCAGGTGGGTATTAACCTCACCGGCCTGGGTTACAGCGACTATATTTCCCTGCTGATCAAAGCGGTAGACTCCCTGGGCAATGAGTCCATGGTTTCCAACGAGGTACATATGCGTACCGCCAGCGAAGTGGAAACCGTTGCCACTCTTTCTCATGACCCCATCGAGGTGGCCATGGCCCTGGGTAATACCAACCTGGAGCCGGAAAGAAACATCGTGCCTCTGAAGATACGGGCGGCAAAGATGATCAACGAGAAGTATTACGGTACTTCCGGCAGCACTACCATCGGCGCAACCAACTTCAACCCCTACCTGTACACGCAGAGCCATACCTGTACCTACGCGACAGACAGCGGTACCGGTTCCTGTACCCAGGGAGCTTCTTGTCCCTACAACAGGGTAGAGACCGCAGGCTATTCCATTTATAAGCCGGAGTGGATCAACATTTCCGGTTTGTCCAGCGGCACAGGGGCCATGAAGATCACCGACTGGAACGTATACGACCACGACACCCGTACCGGCACAAATGTAGCGCTCAACGATAATGGATATGTCCATGCTTATACGGATGCGCATGCACGCAACAATGGCGACAACGGAGAATCCCAACCCTCCAGTAGCGGAGGAAGCGCCTGTATGCAGCGTCGCCGTCATATCATCGATATGAGCAGCAGAAAAGACTGGTCCGAGATCCTGTTTACTGGCGTCAGTGAAAATCCGGACAGCGACTGGCTGTTTTACCATTTCACCCAGCCGACGAAAAAGTCCATCCTCTTTACCATGAACACGGCGGCCTGCAATTTCCACACCTATGTTCAGTCCGGCTTCTGGTTCAACACCACCATCCGGAAAAATAAGGCGGGAACCTATGTGGTTTCCGGCTACCGGCTGATGATTCGGCAGGGCGCAGGAAGCTGGGGCTTGACGGATGTCACGGGAAGCACGCAGAACTGTGGCCTGGAGATCCAGAAGTTTACCGATATGCCGGTCACCTCTCTGCACTGCGGCGGCGGTGGAAATATTGGTTCAACAGTTGCCACAGCCAATCTGACCGGAACTGGCGCGGCAATTCAGAACTTTATGATCGACCTGACCGGCTCCGATGTGACGGTGTATCAGATTGAGGGCACCTTGAGTTCTTCAAACTTTACCCAGCAGTATTTCCGGGGGCATGGCAGAAAGGTGCCGGGATTGACCAATATACCTATTTCCCGTCCCACGGTAGACGGCTACACCATCGGTGATACCACCAATGCCTCAAACCCCTACCGGGATTCCGATTGCTACGGCTTTGGTCCCGCTATTGGCTATAGCAGCCACAGCTGTGACCGTGAGACCCGCGTTACCTTCAGCAACGTGACCCTGTACTGCAACGTGGCCAAGACCCTGTCTGAAGTGGTAACAGAGCCTTCCTGGGGCGAAGGAAAAGCCCGGTTCATCCTGAACGTGACCAACGACGCTCAGCAGGACTTCCACGACCCGGCTCTGACCTCTCAGATCCAGTGGCGTCTGAATAACGATAAGGCCCGCTATATTGGCTGGGGCATCTCTCAGGAGCGCACCACCGTTATCAACTTCCTGAAGCGTATGGCGGGGCAGAACGCTACCGCCGATGAGATCGCCAAATACGGCATGTATGAAAACGTGTCGAGCATTGGCGCGAATCAGGGAACGGCTCAGGAATTTACGGATATTGCCACTTATATCACCCAGCAGTATTATGCAGAGTTGGGCTTTGACGCCTCTTCCGGCGCGCCTCCCATCAAGGATCAGGTTTCCCCGGGCGGCGGCATTGAAAAGGGCATGTCCTATACCCTGGATAATGTTTCCAACCTGCACTTTACCGTATATCCCCCGGAGCGTGCGGAATCTTCCGCCAACCCGGACTTCCCTGCCGGGCGCTGGTATATGGTGCACGATCCCAAGGGCATGGGCGATGAGGTGGATATCCGCAGCGGAAAGCTTTCCGACGCGCTGAACACCGATATCACCTTGCCGGGGCGTTACACCTATTACTTCGCTCCCTCGGAAGAGGATATTAAGAACAATACGCTGGATCCGGACAACGCGGTCTTTGATTTCGTAATCAACCAGAAGCCTCAGGCTCAGTTTGCCGCGAATATCGTGGACCAGGGCGGCACGAAGTATCTGCAGATCGCAGACGTTGCCTATGACCCTGACTGTCCTGAGGGTCCCTATATCGATACCGACGGTACAAAGCTCAGCGGTATTGTGAAGACGGAATGGAAGTATCAGTTCCTGATGAAGTCCGGCAGCTCGCTGGTCATTCCCAAGGAAAGCGGGTGGAGCACTACCTCTCCCGATGGAATGACATTGAAGAGTCTCACCGGTTACGATACGCTGCCCACCAACTCCGTATTGACCATTTACCAGCGGGTAACAGATACCGCCACCCGCCGGGTTGCCGTAAAGGACTCAAACGGCAAGGTAACGGGCTATAAGTATGTAGCCACCAACGGCGCGGTCAGCGATGTGTGCCAGGCCAACGCCACGGAGGGCGTGTCCATTACCTACGCTCCCCAGAGCGCTATGATCCTGGCACCCACCACCATGTATGATACGGCCAGCGACCCCAACTCGCCTCACCGCACGGTGACCATCGAGCGTGTCAGCACCCATCCCCAGGGCAACTACTTTACCCCCTCCTGGGCCATCAACCTGACTGAAATGGGCGTGGACGGAACCGATAAGGATACCGGCTACACCCAGCTTACCAAGTCCGGTAATAACTATACCTATAAGGGCGAGGTGGCATTGCGGTGCGTACAGGCGCCTACGCCTACCGGCAATATCGGAAACGGTACCACCGGCAGCGAGGGCGGCAAGTGGGAGGTTTCTTATGACTTCATAAAGAAGTATGGAGGCATCGATAAGCACATCAAGTTCCAGCTTACCGAGAAAACCTGGGGTATTTCTGCGGCCACGGCGGCGGCAGGCAAAACGGATAAGGACTTTATTCCCGACCAGTCCGCCCGTTCTATCCTGCTGGCGAAGGACGTGAATCCCCCCTCCTCCCAGGTAGTTACCACCGGCACCCAGGTGCCCGGCTCCGACGAGCTGATCGATTACGCCGCCAGCACCTATCTGGATGTAACCAACGACGACCGCTTTGTGGTGGTCAGCGTAGGCGGCTCCAAGGATAACGAGGGCGTGCTCAAGGGCTACGGTTACTACTTCTATGATGTGAAAAACGGCGTTGAAACCGCCTGGTACAGAATGGAATCGGACGGACGGCTCACAAAGGTCAGCTCCGCAAAGGCGGCTACCCAGACATTGCCCGCTATCGGCGGCAGGGTGAAGATCGGTAAGAGCGCCATGCGCAAGCTGCCCGATACGCCTACGGATTCTCTGAATATCGCGGTCTTCGCCTATGATAACCAGACCGGTATGTCTACAGAGACCACGGCAAACCAGACGACCAAGACCAGGATCACCGATATCAAGCTGTCGGTTTCCCAGCCCATGCCTCCCGAAATTTCCGTTACCAACATGATGAACCAGAATGTGGCTTACATCAGTAACGAAAACGGATATAAGACAGCCATCGAGGCAGGCAAGACCGATGAGCAGACCAGCGCTCTGGAATTCTACTCCGCTACCAATGTAACAGTGCAGTTCACGCCCAGAAAAGCCAAGTTCATTATGGACAGCAATGGCGATCTGCAGCTGAACGCCGGCGGCCAGGAGTATTATCAGGATTACTACGGCAAGGCGGATATGACCGGTACTGCCGATATCCGCTACACAGTAAAGTATAAGGCCAGAAAGACCGATAAGGAATGGTGGACAGACGACCAGCTGCTGGCAAACGGCATGGATAAAATGCCTGTAGACGCCACCATGTCTGCCGCCCAGGCGCTGACCTATACCCATGACGGTGTTTATGAAGTCACCGGCGCTGTAGTCAACGGCTCCGGCAATGTCAGCGAGACCAGAACGGTGCGGTTCACCATTGATAAAACCGCTCCCACCGGACTGGAAGTCAGCTTTACCAATATGGCGGACGGTTCTCCGTACTTCTCCGGTATCTGGACCAAGTCCGTAAGTATTGAAGCCCACGGCGCTACAGATACCAACGCGGACACCGCGGAGTACCAGTACTCCATCGACGGCGGCAAGACCTGGATCAAGCTGGGCGATCTGACCCAGACCTCCGCTTCCATTGAGTTCGATAAGAGCGGTAAGTACAATGTAAAGGTCAGAGCGGTTGATAAGGCCGGCAATGAATCGATTTACGAGCAAAACATGCTGGTTTGTATCGATAATACCCCGCCGGAGACCAACGGGCCTACCCTGACCGCCACCTCCGTGATGACAGATGTTCTCAACGAGTATGTCATCAGCCTGGATTATGATACCAAGGCCGGCGCGGTTCATTCCGAGCAAAACGGCGTTGTGAATCAGCTGGATCGTGAAGTGGCTGTGCCCGCAGGCGGAAGCGTGATCTTTACCTTCCTTCCTGAAGATGGCCATATTCTGGGTTCTGTAACCTATAACGGCGAGGATATGACCGGCCGGCTGCAAGCCAATGAAGAGACCGGCATTGAATATCTGGAGATCACCAATGTGAAGAAGGATACGGTTCTTTCCGTCACCTTCCCCGAAACCCAGCTGGAGAAGGCTTCTTACCGGACCATGACCCGCAGCCTGGCTGCCGTACAGTACGCAGTGGCAAGAACGGCGTCGGTGAATGAGCCTGAAACGGACATTGCCCTTACGGCAGAGGCCGGGGACGAGGGAGAAACCGGCGAGTCCGAGCTCGAACTGATGTATAATGTGTCGGTTTACGAGCTGGATTCCTTCGGAAGCGCCACTGTAACGCCCAACCAGGTGATCCCCGGCGAAAAAGCGCTGATCACCATGTCTCCCCTGCCCTTCTACCGTGTTGCTTCCCTCCAGGTAAATAAGGAGATCATCGATGTAAGCACACTCACCAAGGTGCCCGGCAGCAACCAGCGCACCTATGAGATCACGGTAAACGGAGACACCAATATCTTCGTAGGCTTTGAAGCCATTGAGACCCGCCCCCTGCGTCTGGATTCCTCCGATTGCGGCACAACTACCATCCGCGATGAGGAAGAACAGATCAGAAATAACGGCGACGGCACCTATGAGGTTCCTGTAGGCGCGGTGCTCAATATTCAGATGGACGCGGAAGAAGGCTACGGCAGCGAATCTCTGAAGATCGACGGCACACAGCCTGAAGATTTCCAGAGCGGCGCCTCCCTGTACCAGTACACGGTGCCTGCCTTTACCGGCGAGGGAGAGGATCCCGGCATTGCGGTAGAGATCAAGTACAATGTACTCAGCAAGGCCAAGCGCAAGTTTAAGGTATATGTGGGCGAAAGCACAGAAGACGGCCAGACCCACGGTACGATCAACGCTTGCGGCGATGAGGTCTTTATTCCCATCGGCGGAGCCAGAACCTTCACCATCACGCCGGATCTGGGCTACAAGCTTGCCCACCTCTATCTGACCACCACCATGGATGGTGAGTCCACCACCACAGAAGTGATGGGAACGGAAGGCTTCTATCAGATGCCCGGCGAGCTTCGCCAGTACAAGTACACGTTGACAGACTCCGGTTCCTCCGGCGAGCTGCAGGCCATTTTTGAGCGCCAGACCTATGCTGCCACCAACAGCGTCAGCCGCGGCGGCGATATCGTGTTCAAGAAGGCAAATGATGAAAACCTCTATGCTCCGGCTATTCCGGAGGGGACAGATGTTCTGATCAAGGTTCGTCCCAAGGACGGCTACAGAGTAAAGTCCCTCTCCATTACGGAGATCGAGAACGGGCAGCCGGTTAACCAGTATTCCGTAGGCGCGGTAACCAGCTATGTACTGCCCAGCATTCACAGCAATATTCGTGTGGACGCGGTGTTTGTGGAAAGAGAAGTTGACCACATTGAAACAATGCACGTGATCAACGCAGTGGCAAACAACGTAAAGGATGCCGACGATGCCCTGGCGGAAGCGCCGTATCGGTTCTGCATTGCAGACGCCCAGGAGGGCGCGGCCAACAGGCACGCCAGCAAGTGGAGCGCCTGGAGCGCTTCCAACACCATCACCTACACCGGCAGCTATACGGCCGAGGACGGAACGGAGATCGTTCTGGAGCCCAACAAGCAGTATTTTGTATATCTGCAGGCCCGCGACCGTGTAGGAAATGTCAGCAAGGCCATGGTGTCCACCGTATACAGCTACGCGAACATGCCCGGCACGCTGGGAGCGGAAGCCCTGGACGAGGAAGGCAACTATGCAAGCAAGAGCGTGGCGCTGCAGGTAAACACCAGTGGAAACCCGGAGGATACGGAATACCTGGTTTACTACTCCACCAGCAGTTCCATGGCGAATATGCAGATCGCCAACAGCGATGAGCCCGGCGGCGGCTGGTCCACCCTGCAGCCTGACGGCACATTCCTGATCAAGGGATTGACCCCCGGCCGGTGGTACCATTTGCAGGTAGTCGCCAGAAACAAGGACGGCTACAGCACCCGCCTGAACAGCGATGATATTACCAGCATTCTGCTGAGCCCGGCGGCTCCGCCGGAGGACAGCTTCTGGTTTGAGGAGCAGGAATCTCCTGTTGCTCCCATTTCCCTGGGCTGGAACGCGCCTTCCGGAGATATTCTGGGAATACACCTCTATCTTGACGGTGTGTATATCGGCCAGAGAAAGCTGGGCACCAACGAGTTTACCCATGTCAGATCCGACTTCCTGGGAGACTCTGTGGGCAAATACAGCTACGCTTATGAGAACTCTGCCGGTGTCGGCAGCAGCCGGGTAGCTATCAGCAAGGAATACTACGATGTTATCACCAGCACAGCGGCGGAAGATGCGGATAAGCGCGTCAAGATGGATACGCTGACAAATGAATATGAGTATATGTTCTCTGAAACCATGACCTATCCCACCTTCCATGCCGGCAGCCGGCAGATCTACGCCAGCGCTCAGGGCTCTGAGACCAGCGGACAGATCGAGGTGGAGATGCGGTTCGATACCACTTATAACGCTCGGTATCAGAAGTACTTCCTGGTATTGAAGGCCTATGAGAAGGAGATCGGTGAAGACGGCGAGCCCGTTCTGGACGAGGAAGGCGATCCCATTTATCATGAGGTGACCATCGACCAGTGGGATCCCGAATTCAAGTACCACGACAGAGGCAGTACAAAGCAGAAGGCAGTGGAAACCAAGGTCAGCCAGAAGCTGGGCACGACTGCTGCCAGAGCGATCTGGACGAATTTGAGCACGCTGTATGAGTACAATATCTACGCGGAGGAAATTCGTTCCACAGGCAAAGCCTCTTCCGATAACCTGAGCGGTTCTACCCAGGGATTGGAGTTCGCACTGGGCAAGGTGTATATCGTCAACAGAGACGGTTACCGCTACGAGTATACCAGTGATAATACCGAACCTAAGCTGGATACCTACAGCAGCGCCTGGAAGGGCGACGAGCTGGCAGCCTATGCGGTCAACGGCTGGGATACTCCGGTAAACAATGGCTATATCACCTTCCAGAAGAGTCCTTCCATTGAACTGGCTGCGGAAGCAGACCGTTATTATGACAACGACGGTGAAAAGATCAGAACCGATGAAAGCGGCAAGCCCTATATTCTGGTAGATAACAGTATGGATAACAAGAACTTCCACGTGAACGTGGCGGCTTGGGATCCGGATGGTTATCGTGAAGAAAGCGGCACGATACCTGCTGTGGGCGGCTCCATTGCCAAGATCCCCGGCAACGCTCCCAAGCTTACCGGGAAGATGCCTGCCAGACAGGAAGACGCCGTGAAGAGAGAAAATCTCTATCCCATTACCTTTGATGCCAGCGGCCTGTCTACCGGCGTGTACAGCTCCATGGAGATGTGGGCGTCCGACAGCGATACCAGAACCGAGAGAACCACTGACGATCTCAAGCTGATCGTCAACCGGAACCTGGCGGAATGCAAGGTGGTAGGCGATACCCACATCCTGCTGGAGAACGGTGAGTACTACCTCAAGGACGATCTGGTCAAGACCGTTGCAACGGCGGCAAGCGATGGATCGGCTTCTACCGATCTGACCAAGGTTGCGCTGCTGGTAATGCCTGAGGAATATCAGGCGGCCTTTGGCACCAGCAACTACGACGAGCTGTACAGGATCCTGGTCACAGAGGGTCATGCCGATCCGGTGGCCAAGGCCAAAGAGCTTCTGGGTGATGACGCCGGTAACTCCAAGTATGTAACAGGCGGCAAGCTGACAGAGGCAGGCATGAATCTGGCCGTTGCCAGAGTAGCGCCTCCCGTGGTCAAGTATGTTGCCATTACAGAAGAGCAGTACAACGCCCGGATCGCTACAGCGCCCGATAAGCTCATGAAGGAAGAAAACAAAGAGACCCGTTACTGGGCTGAGCTGGACTATGCGCTGGACGAGGGCATTTGCTCCTGGCTGGTAAAGGATGAAAAGGACAGCACCCAGGTGATCCCCACTGTGGATCTGAAGCCTACGGATGCGGAAAACACCTATTTTGTCAAGGTGGTTGCGAAGTTCGGCGGCAACGAATCAGTGCAGACCGTCAGCTTTGTGATCCGTCCTGCTCCCTATACCAAGATCCGCAGCCAGAAGGCCTTCCGGTGGATCGATACCGCCCAGAAGGAATACGAGCACTATCAGGTCGAGGATTACACCATTGATGCTATCATTGAGAAGTATAAGCACTGCTATGATCCCAACGATATCATCTTCGAGGATCCGCTGCCTGACAGCGACAAGGCCTATACCACCAGAGTGGAAAACGGCAAAACCAAGTACTATGTCTATAAGCTGTACGACTATGAGGGAAGCGTTGACAACTCCGAGATCGCCGGTACCATTGAGGTAAATCTGGGCGTTTACGAACAGTTCGATGAGGTCGGTGTGCTTCTGGTTACAGAGCCGCCCAGCGATTTCCATCCCAACTTTGTGAACGATGAAAGCGAATTCCCGGAGGGTTACGTCATTGCCTATTCCGAAAGCACCAACCGCAATATTCCCATCAGGAAGAGCGGAGACCAGAGATTTACCGCTTCTCAGCTGGTTCCTGGGCAAACCTATTACCTGTGGTCCTTCTACAAGCGCCCGGACGATGTGAGAAGATACAGCGAGGGTCACGTGGTGTTGACTACCGTGGGAGACTTTGAGCTGGCCAGATACGGCTTCGCGAGAAGCAACTATTCCTACGAGGAAAAGCAATACGACAGCGAAGGAACGCTTCTGCCCTTCGATATCAACAAGGTGGGCAGCAAGAAGGCAAGCGCTACTGTCCGGGTCACGCCCAGATACTATCAGTCCGATGAGTTCGGAAACCTGATCCTGGGTGAAGACGGAGAGCCCATTGAGCTGACCGGAGACGCGCTGGAGGCGGCCAAGGAGACCTTTGGCTTCGACAGCGGAAAAGAGTACGAGACCTACACCTTCGGTTTGACGGAGTCCAGAAAGTCCATTCGTCTGCGGCTGCGGAATACCGATAAGACCCAGGGTCATATGGTGGTTCGTCTGGAGATGGATATTGAAAGCTCCGACGCGGGTTACTGCTATGTGATCGAGGGCTCCGGCTACAGTGATATCTTCATTCAGGATGATGAAAGCCCGGTTACCAGTTATGTACTGGGTGTGGTAAATGAGGACGACAACGGAAAGCCCTTCCTGAAGGAAGTTTCTACAAACGGCAAGCTTCTGCACTATGAGTATCAGCTTTCCGGCCTGCAGGTAGGCTACAGCCAGCTCAGCCATGTGATCTTCCCCTACGAGAATATCGGAACGGGAGATCTGGAAAACATTACAGTGAAGACCTACAAGCTGAACGCGGATGGAAGCCAGTCTGACGAGGAAAGCAGAGAGATCATAGCCGAACAGCCCAGCCACACCAACCTGAAGGTACAGCTTCCCGAGCAGGGTACCGTGGAGATCCGTCCCGCGGCAAACCTGGCGGACGGCGTGTACGAGGCCTGGGTGGTGCTGACTGCGGATCATGTGAAGGAGCCTGTCAGGATCAAGGTTCGTCAGGTAGTAGGACAGAGCACGCTGCGCGGCTGTATTGGTATCCGTCCGCTGGAGAACGGCGAACTGAGCCATATCGACAGAAGAAGCCGTACCGGTGTGGCCAAGGTCCTTCTGTACGATGCCGAAACGGCCAAGGTGGATAACAACGGCGACTTCGTGTCTGAACCTGATTACGTCACCGAAACCAGTGAATACGGCGGTGCGTTTGAGATCCCGAATATCCTGAACGCCGGTAAGTACAGCCAGGGCAAGTACTATATTGTGGTGGAGCGTGACGGTTACATTACCTACAACGCCCGCAAGCTCCGTCCCAACAGAAATGTCTATTCGCTGGATCTGGGAAGCGAAAGCCACACCTATACCTTTGATCTCCGTTTGATCGGCGGCGATATCAATGGTGACCAGGTCGTTGACAACAGCGATATGGAGATTCTGGTTTCGCACTACAACATGTCCGTAAATCTGCCGGGATTCACAGACCAAGAAAGAGAAATTGTCAGACTCTGTGACTTCAATGAGGATGGTACGGTAAACGCGCTGGATCGTGGTTTCCTGATTGGAAACATGAACAGCAAGGCGAGGGATTATCCCACCGACGTCAAAAAGTATTATCCCATTCCGGCCGACGATCAATAAGTGAACTATCCCCGAGTTATCGGGGCTCAGGCGATCCCTAAGGGGGACCGCCCTGAGCAGAGAGAATAAGAGAAAAACTTCTTATTTTCTCTGCTCAGGGCAGCCCAGTCCTGAATTTTATTTTTCTATTGTTCTTCGCCGCCGAAAGTGGCGAAAAATTTAAGAATAAACACAAGAATTAATTCTGCTGATACAAGAAAGTAAGGAGAGTGGCTCACATGAAAAAGAAACTGAAACAGGTGTTATCCTTTCTTTTAGCGGTCACGCTGCTGTTTAGCAGCATTCCCATGGCATCGGCCAGGGTGGTCGATGGCAATACTGCTTATCCGGGGATCCGGTTAGAGCAGAAAAAGCCCGTTGACCCTGAAAGCGGGATTCTGGAAATGGAGGTATTGGCCACATGTGTAGGCAGTTATGGCCTCCACACGGGCCGAATTCTATTCTCTGTAGACCCGAAGGTGTTAACTCCCTATAAGGCTGACGGCACCGGTCCTCTGCTGATGTCTGAGAACAAGGGTATCACCGGCGGCTATGGTAAAACAGACAGAGACCTGGTAGAGGGCGCTTCTTCGGGCGCCTTCACGGACGCCGTGGGAAATATGAAGGACAAGGCGAACGATAATCAGAGCAGATATGTGGTGGTTCCTCATAGAGATGAAAAGGGACAGCTTATCCGGACGTATCTGAGCTATGAGTTCACGCTGAAAAACAGCGCGGCGCCAAACACGGAAGTACCGGTGGGTACTCTTTACTTCAAAGTCAAAAATAACGATGCGGGCAACCTGACAAAGAACAGCTTCCGTCTGGGTACGGCAGACGACATCGGCTACGTCAAGTCCAACCTTAATCCTCACTATGATGAGGAAAAAGCCATTGTGTCCAGCCAGGCCGCCTATACCATCGGCGCTGTGGAATATACAAGAAAAGTTGGTACCAAGACCAATGAAGAGGGTTATTTCTATGATGTTGAACCCCCCGAAAGCGCCAACATCGGCATCAACTATAACAGCAACCGCCAGATCCTCAATAAGATCGGCGAAACCGGCGAGGATCTTTCAAACGATCCCGAAAAATGGCATATTGGTATTTATTATACGGGCTGGAACGCCAACGCGGTGGAGCATCTGTATGTAGGGCCTAAAATGTCCGCTGATCCCATCGATGTTCCTGAGGCGGGCAAAACTTTAACCACTGAGTTTGATTATACCAACAGGATCCTGGGCGTTGACGGAGATAAAAATATTTTCACTCCGACGCTTGTTCCTACAGATTTGTACTGGGAGTTCTGTGATGAGCAGGGAAATCCCATCACCGATGAAGACAAGCTCCCCAAGGGTGTCAGCTTTGCTACGGAGCTGGTAGGCCCGGAGGATTCTCAGGTAGAAATGCGTAACGGTCAGCTTCTGATCACGCCGGAGGCTGCCCAGAATGACGGGGAAGATCTGTACGTTTATTTCAGAGCGTCCCGAAATCTGGTTTACATGGACACTGAGCCCGCGGATGACCGGCTCACCTTCACCCCCCAACGGGTCCTGGGAATCGAATTGCGCAAAAGCGATCCCAAGGCCACGGTGGTAGCGGTTTTGGATAAAGACGGAAAAAGCAGCGGTCAGATAGATCTTTCCTCCAAGGATGCGGGAGCGTTCCAGGAAGACGGACTGGACCTCACGATAGAAGTGCAGGACCAGTACGGAGCGCTTTTTGGAAACGGCATTATCGAGCTTTCTCTGGACAGCCAGCAGGATACTTTCGCCATTACTCCCCAGGCCGGAGCCGAGCTGACTCCGGATGGATTTGTAAGGTGGGACGGAACAAAACCGCTCCAGGTAAAGCTCAGCTATAAGGATGGCAAAACCGCCGCCAACGCAAAAGCAGGCGAGCTGAAAATACAGGCGCGGTACCGGCCCAATGGCATTACTGATGATTCTCAGGACAAGCTTGGGGAATATACAGCCAACCTGCAGAAGGCAGATTCCAAGCTGGCAAAGATCGAGCTGGTTCGTTATACCGACCAAAGCTATAAAAATGAAGATACCTCAGGAACCTTCCCGCTGCCCATTACCATCGGCGGCGTATCGGTTCCTGCAAGAACGTATTATGAGGTAAAATTTTACGATCAGTACGGTGTAGAGCTCTCTCCGGAGGAACATACGGAACTGAAGGATCCCGCGCTGTATCAGTGGGGAAAGGGTTCCGATAACGGCGACGACCAGGTGACGATTCCTCCGTCTCCTCCGGACAAGGATAAGCCCTACCGCAATACCCTGTCCATTACCAACAAATGTACGGCAAAAGAGGTAAGCATTTCGGTAAGCGTCGATCCGGAAGGAAAGATCGACGAGGCTGTCGATACCCTGACGGTCACAAAGGGTACCTCTAACTTTAATGGGGTACGCGTCACAAGCAACAGCTATCCCGATGACACGGAGGAAATTCCGTTCCAGCTGCAATTTGCCACGGTGGATCAATATGGCGCGGATTACACCATGTCGGAAGAGGATCGCGCCAAGCTGTCTGTGAAATGGGAAGTGGATCCCGCGCATGTGGAGGAAGCGGCCGGAAAGTATACCGTCACGGAAGATGGCATTTTAACTGTAAATAAGCCCGCCAGTCCCGATGATTATCCTGAAGTGTACGTGAGAGTCACTCCCACTTACAACGGGATAACGGGCGACTATGCGGACGGTACCCTGAAATATGGCGGAGCCCGCGCGTTGGCCTCCATTTCTTTAGAGATGGAAGAGGCTTCCTTCGTTGTGCCCGAAGTGGGAGAAGACGGAAAAAGCGGTGAATTGAGAACGCCGGTAACGGCCAAGTTCTATGATCAGTACGGAGCTCCCTGGAGCCTGAAAGACGGCGAAGCCATGAAGTATACTCCTGAAAGAGGGCAGTATACCGGAGTGGAGCTGGTGCCGGGTGAGTTGAATGAAAAGAGAACTGAGCAGAGCCTGAGCTTTGTTATCACTTCCGAAGCGGCAGCCGGAAAGCTGAATTTGGAAGCGGTTTCCGGCAATGCGAAGGGCAGCCGTCCCGTTACTTTGACAAAGGACAGCAGTAAGGTTGCCAGAGCATTGGTGATAAATGAAGCGGTGAGAAGCATGGGCTCCACCGTTTTGGAAACCATATGCTATGATCAGTATGGCGCTCAGATCCCCAATAACAGACTGACGATCAAGTGGCTCAAGGACAAATTTGAAACAGATCCCGTTTCAAAGCTGGACGGCACCATCTATGCGTCTTTTGATGAAAATCTCGGAAAGGTCACTACCTTTGCCGGCGCGAAGAGCGTGAAGGTGCAGTTTGAGGCTTCTGTGCAGGGCGCGTCCGATGAGCCGGTTCCCAGTGAACTTACAGAGCTGAAGGTTGTAGATGCCGGTGAAGCGGCATCTGTTACCGTAACCACCGATGACGAAACTACAGTGAAAATTCCGGAAATCGGAGAGGATGAGCCTACGGTACAGTTCAAGGCAAAGGTTCGGGATGCCAGTGGGCTGGATATCGGTGACGAAACCATCGTATGGGACATTTTAGGCGAGCATACCGGTGTTTCCATTGATAAGACCGGTCTCGTGACCGTAAGCAGCCTTGCCGAGGCAGGCACCTATACCGTGGTGGCTATCGAAAAAAATTCCGGTGTATATGGCACGGCAAAGCTGTTTGCCGAATATGACGTAAGCAAACAGCCGCATTTGGCCAGCGTGGATATTGCTCAGTCTGTTGTACCAACAGGTGACTATACGCCCCTTTCCCTGCTGTACTATGACCAGTACGGCAAGGCCTATGAAAAGCGCGCGGACGAGCAGCACACGATCACGTATGAGCCGGTGAAAAGCGCCGGAACAGCGGAGTGGACTCTTCGGCAGGCTTCCGGAAGTGTAAAGCCCAATAAGGGCGGTACATATTACGACATCAAAGTAAGCGTACATTCCAACCTGATGGCGAGCTCCGAAGACAAAGTTTCCTGCACCAAACGGCTTTATGCCCTGGAGGATGGTACGGATGATCTGCTGAAGATACCGGCGTATCTGGATATCCAGGGACCCGATACCATTACACTGCAGCACAATACATCCTATCCCTTTACCTCTGAGCAGTATACGGTAGCTTTGAAGAATCAGTTCGGAAAGGCCCTGGGTCTGAGAACCTATGTGGATCGGATCGAATGGGAATTCTCTGCCCCCGGTATGGAAGGGGCAAGCCTGACTACCCGGGACGGAGAGGGGAAAAACGACAAGCAGAATCAGTTCGGAGATATTGTTTTGAATCAGCAGGTACCGGAGGGAACGGTTCGCCTCAAGGTAACCTATAGAGACAAGCAGGGCAACATCACGGATCTGGTAGGCATCAAGGATGTCAAGATCGTTCATGCTGCCGAGGGTAAACGCACCCTGGGCAAAGCGGAGATCACAAATCGCAGACTGCGTCCCGGCGACACCACTATGCTCAATGCCAGAGTGTATGATAAATTTGGCACAGAGCTTCTGGATTCTGATGCGGTAAAGCTTACCTGGAGTCTGGAAGACGCTCCGGCTGGTGTTGAAATTGTCAACGACAACCAGATTTCTGTGCCGGGCAGCGTAACGGAAGGCACAGTCAATGTGAGCCTGACTGCGGAGTACAGCGGTTCTCAGATCACGGTAAGCCAGCCCCTGACGATCAGCGGAGACGAGTCTGTGCTGACCAGCATGGAAGTCCGCAATGTTCTTGGCGGGCTGCATATGTATATCCCGCCGGTGGGGGCAGACGGATCCAATGTGGAACGTCTTTCCGTATACCGCGCTGTCGGTTACGATCAGTTCGGAGATTCCATGGGAACTCCCACTGGCGTACAGTGGTCTATGCAGAATGAGCCTGTGGGCCTGTCTTATACGCAGAGCGGTGTGGTGCGCATCAACTCCGTAACGAATCCCAGCGCCGCCACAACGATTCTTGCAACAGCGCCTAAGACGGACGGCAGCTGGCTGAACGCTTCTGCTGTCTTCTCCGTAGGCTATGAGCCCGATGTGCTTACAAGCTTGAAGATAAAGACCAAGAAGGTTTATAAGGATCCTGAAAAGGAAGAGAACGTTGCCTATTTGAAGGCGGAATATCTGAACCAGTATGGTCTGCCTATGCAGCCTACGGACGCTCTTGTGTGGAACAAGGGCGAGGGTGAGGGCTTCGGCTGGTGTAACGGTGATACCGTCAGCCTGACAGGCGCCGGAGCAGTCAAGTATAACCAGTTTGCACAGTGGTTCTATGTGACTGTGGAATCGGCAAATCATCCTGAGATAAAGTCCAAAGAAAGTAAGATCGAGGTAAGCGGCGAGAAGCCCTATGTGGATCAGCTGTTCCTGACAGTGAAGGACTCTCCCCTGATGGCCAATCCCTATAAGGATGGAGTTTCCCAAGTCACTCAGACAGAGGTTCGCCCCTTTGCCAGAGATCAGTACGGCGCGGAATTCAAGGATTTCACAGGGACGAATAAGCTGACCTGGAGTATTGTAGATACTCCCGACCAGAATATTACCATTGCGGCAAAACAAAACCCCGCTCTGGATCCCAGCGCTACCTTGAGCATATGGAGCACTACCCCGGCAGGCAATGTGACTGTAAAGGCCGCTACAGATAACGCGGCGCAGAGTCAACCGGTGGTGGTGGCCACTGGCGTGGCCAAAATTGTGCGGGAAGAGCCGACCCTGATCGGTATTCGCATGAAAACGCCTAATTCTATGGCGGCAACCACTCTTCCGGTACAGCTGGAATATGAATTTTTTGACCAGTATCACGATACCGTTGAAATAGAGGGCGCTTCTGCCACCTGGCAGCTGGTGTCCTCCAAAGAAGCGGATTCCACGGCGGGAAAAGCTACCGTTTCCTCTGAGGGTGTTCTGGTGATGGGCGATACTACCACCGAAATTACCGTGACTATTACGCCGGTAGGCGACGCGGTAAAGAATGTGGCTCCTATTACGGAAACCATTACCATTGGCAGAGACGCTCCCAAGGCTAAACGGGTGGAGATCGTGAAATATAACGGCGAGATCCCCGTACATGTTCCCCGGTTTGGCAGCAGCGACGCCAAGGTGGAATACATCGCCCGCGTATACGATCAATATGATAAAGAGATTGATGGCAGACTGTTTAACTGGAACTTTGAAAAGTCTATTGAGGGAGTTACCGTAACAGGCGAAACTGTGGTCATCGATGGAAAAACGGTGAATAAGGGAACGGTGAGCGTTTCCAGTAAAGCGGCTTCCGCCCTGGAGCAAACAATGCTTCTGACTGCGGTAGACCGCAGCAGCGGCGTCAGCGGATCCACTTCCTTCAGCATTCTGTCAGAGCGGGAGGAAAGCGTTTTAACTAATGTGACGACCCGTGAGCGTTTCCTGCCGCCCGCAAAGGGCAGTGAGCAAAGCGCCCAGCTGGAGCTGCATCCTGTTTATCTGGATCAGTACGGCAGGGAAATGGAATACAGGCCGGAGGAGATTCTCTGGAACGTTGTAAGCGTTCAGCCTGAAAAGGCTACGGCGGAATTCAGCCTTCTTCCGTCAGATCCCCGTAACCTGCTGATCTATTCCAGCACCGCGAAGGATGTAGGGATTACCATCACGGTGGATAATAAGACCTATGGTCCTATTTATCTGTATCAGGCTGGGGAGAGCCAGCTTACCACTATTAAGGTAGAGGGTAAGACCAACAGTGTAAACGCGGGTTCCGGCGCCGTAAAGTTTACAGCAACTCCTTACGACCAGTACGATAAAAAGATGGATCAAAGCGTTCTGGACGGTGTCGTGTGGAGCCTGGTAGGCGCGCCTGAGGGCGTCACCATCGACCAGACCGGTTCCTTAATCGCCAGCATCTATGCGGAAAAGAAGCAGGATGTTGCTGTTTTGGCAAAGGATTACACCACCGGAATCGTGGGTAAGACATTTATTGATATTACCAGAACAGGCGATGCCTTTAAAGCGCACAGCCTGGAAATTTATAATACGAATTTCCCCAGCAGTACAGGGGAATATCGGCTGGAAGCTGCTGTTTATGACCAGTTCCATATAGAGATCCCCACCACCCCTGGGGACTTTACCTGGACAAAGGATGCCGGTAAGAAGGCAACCATTACCAGGGGAGCAGACGGCACATCCCGTATTCGGTTTGCCGCGGGTGAAAATGAAGTTGGCGTAACCGTTGATTATACGGGCAGCGATCCGGAGAATCTGGGCCTCATAGGCTTGAGTACCCACGATATTCTGAAAGTAGGCGGAGATCCCTCCGTTTTGAAGAAGATCGTTGTGCGCCGTGCGGTGGGCGATGGCCCTGTTGCGATCCCCGCGCAGACCGATGGGCAGGATAAGCAGATCTCCGTAAGCTATGAAGCCTACGGGATCGATCAGTATGGACTTGATATTCATGACGGCACGCCTTTGAATAATGTGAAGTGGCTGGTTTCCGGAGCTTCCTCCAAGGGTCTTTCCATCAATGAATACGGTGTGCTTACCGTGAGCAGTTCTGCTGAGGAAGGCAAGGCCATCATCACGGCGGTAGATGGAAGCACCGGCATTTTCGGCACGGTAGAGCTGATGCTGACAAAAGAGGAGTCTGTCTTCTCTTCCATCGGCGTCCGTCAGAAGAAGCTGCTGCCCCGCCAGAATGTACAGCTGGAGGCTGTTTATTACGATCAATACGGCAGAGAAACCTTCCCCAGAGGCCATGAGGTGTGGGAGAAGCGGGATGCTCAGCCGGCGGATACCGCGGTTGAGGTATCTCAGGGCGGTTTTGTGACCTTCGGCGGCAAGTTTGATACCACCAGCCTGACTGTACAGGTAGAGGCTGCCAAGATCAAATCCGGCGATGTGACGATTCCGGTTTCCTCCGATCCCAAGATGCCCACTTCTGTGGAAGTAAAGCTGGCGGAAGGAAGCTCTGTGCCTGTGCGCGTCAATGGTAAGGACGCCCAGCAGATCTCCTTTACCGCTACCGTATATGACCAGTATTCCGAGGCATATACCCCGGAGGATCTGGCAAACGGCAAGGTGCAGATTCGCTGGAGCGTACAAAACGCTCCCGTGGGCACCGTGATCGATCCTGCCACCGGAACAGTAACTGTCCCGGCCACGGCGGAAGAAATTCCCGATGTTCGTGTGGTTGCCACCTGCTGGGTGGACGATGCCCAGACGGAAGCTTCCGGCTACCATGAGTTTGCGGTAGTTCGGGAAGCGGCCAGGCTGAGTGGTGTGGAAATTGTGGAAAGCGGTTTCCCTGCCGGCGAACAGAAGGGCATTCTGACCCTGCGGTATCTGGATCAGTTCGGCGGTGAAATGAACCGTCCTTCTACCGCGGCAGCCACTTGGGAAACTACCACTCCCGGCGTGATCCTGACGAAGCAGGAGAACCAGAACGCGGAGATCGTCTTTGTCAGCGCAACCTCTGCTCATGTAAAGGTCAGTGTGCTGCCTGACGCGGGCACAGCCGTGCCCCTGACGGACGAAGCGGATATCACCCTGGGAACAGAGAGATATCTGTCAAAGATCGTGGTGACCCCCCATCCGGTAGGCGGTGTGCGGGTGCCCGATATCGCCAACAGCGATTCTCCCTCAACAAAGGCGTTTACCGCCCAGGGCTACGATCAGTACGGCGCGGAAATAGACACCCATCTGATTTGGAGCCTGGGGGACAAGGACTCTGCGATCAGCATTTCCCAGACGGGTATTCTGACCGTAAGAAGCGGTGCGCCCGAAATGAAGATGACCGTATACGCCACTGACAGCGATACCGGCGTTTATGGCACTTATGAAGTCGATATTATCCGGGATCCCTCTGTGTTTACCTATTTGGAGGTCAAGCAGAAGGCCCTGCCCAATGATAAGCAGAGCATGGTTTTGGAGCCGGTATGGCTGGATCAGTACAAGAAGGAAATGTCCCGTCAGGGTTCTGTTTCCTGGAAGCTGGTAAAGCACGATGGCTACATGACCGGGATCAAAAATAACAGCGATGGCTACACCGCTACTCTGGAGCCGCTGGATCCCACCACCACCTGGGTCGTGGTGGAGGCAACCTGCCGCGGCGTTTCCACAGGAGAGGTGCTGCTGCAGAGAACCGACAAGGATGAGTATGTTGCCAAGGTGGAGATCGCCCGCACCGGCGCTACCGGCGCGATAGTGGTGCCTCCCAAGGCAAGCGCTCAAAAGGAGACCGCCTCCTATCAGGCTCACGTGTATAACCAGTACGGCGATGAAATGACCGGCCGTGAAGTGACCTGGGAGGTGGAAAGCTCCACCGGCGGCGTGTCTATTGACCAGAACGGCGTAGTAAGTGTAAGCTCCGCTGCTTACAGCGAGGAAGTGCGTGTAATTGCCAGAGAGAAGGAGTCCGGCAAGTCCGGTACGGCTACCCTGGTGATCAAGCGGGCATCCCCGGAGTTTACCTCCGCTGCCATTAAGAACGACTATATTCCCAGGGCCCAGAATCCCTTTACTCTTACCGCGGTGGCGCTGGACCAGTACGGTGAGGAAATGGCGGGCTATGACAAGGTAGAGTGGACATTGCCCGATGGGGCTGATGGAGATACCTACTTTGCCTCTCCCGAATCCGGTACGCTGCACTTTAAGGCAAGTCTGAATACAGTTAAGGTGCAGGCCAAGGTTACGGTAGGTACGATGTCTCCTGTAGCCACAAAGGAGATCCCTCTCAGTGATGAAGCCCCTGAACTGCGGGAAATCAAAGTGACTCGTACTGACGGGTTTGGAATTCTGTATATTCCCTATGGCAACCAGCCCTCGGCTCACGCGGACTATACCGCTGTCGGTATCGATCAGTATTTGCAGCCCATGCAGGGCCTGCAGGTCAACTGGGAGCTGCGTGGTGCGCCCAAGGGCGTAACCTTCCCTGATGCGGCCGGCGCGGCGCAGAATCAGCTGTCTGTAGCCCCCAATACCGCTCCCGGAAGCATTCAGATAGTTGCCACTGAGCTGAATGACGGGAAGCAGAATAAGATAAGCGGCAGAACCATTCAGATTCTGGACCGCAGTCCCAGCGAACTCAAAAATATCGAGGTGCGGGAGAACTCCCTGCCCTACGGCACAGAGGTGGTTCAGCTTCATGCGGACTACTTTGACCAGTATGAAACGCCTATCGATTATAAGGGTGTCAGCGAATGGTATGTGCCTCAGACCGAGCCGGAGTCTCTGCTGAATGAAGTTTCCATCACGCCTCACGGCGGCTTGCTGACTCTGACGAAGGATGTACAGGCCGTGTATGTGCGTGTGTCTGCATCCGGCACCATGTCCAGAACCAAGCGCATCGTCATTGGCGGCGATCCTCACACTGCCAGGGTGGAGATCACCAAGGATCCTGACGGCAGAGTGGTTTCTGTGCCTTCCTATGACGGAGAGATCGCGAAGAACAATACCTATCAGTTCACCGCGACCTCCTATGACCAGTACGGCTCTGAAACAGAGGGTAAGTTCGGCTGGTATCTGGATAATGCGCCCGAAGGTATTTCCATTACCCAGGGAGGCCTGTTTACCGTAACCAGCGACGCTCCGGAGAAGACTCAGGTGCGGGTTGTAGCGGTAGATCTGCTTTCCGGTGTGGAAGGAGAATATATCATCGACCTGGTGCACGGCATTCCCCAGGAAAGCCGCGCCAATATTAAGGAAGATGAGATCGAAGGCGAAAAAACCACCCAGCTCACTGCTCAGATGCTGGATCAGTTCGGAGAGCCCATGAGCTTTACCGACCGCCCTGTGTGGAGCTGTGAAAATGACGGAGGAACCGTCATTGACGCGGAAGGCAGAATTACGCCCAAGAAGGGCGCGGCATCTGTTACCGTTACGCTGGTACTGGGTGATAAGAGTACCACAAAGACACTGCGGGTAGGCGGAAAGCGTGTGCTGGACCGCATTGAGGTAACAGGCAGCACGGAGATCGCCCTGGTGCCGGGCGCGGAGCCCCAGCCGGAGCGCTATACCGCCGTAGGATACGACCAGTACGGCAATGAGTTCTCCGCCGTATTTACCTGGAAGCTGGAGGGCGCTCCGGAGGGTATGGCGATCAACGCCTCCACCGGCAGAGTGACCGTGCGTCAGGATGTTGTCGCTACCCGGAATATCAAGGTAGTGGCGGTTTCTGAAGCGGCGGGTATTTCCGGCAGTCTGATGGTGGATCTGACCTATGCAGACAGTGTGCTGTCCGCCATTGGCGTGCGGGAAACCGGCGTACCGGGCGGAAAGCGCAGCTTTACCCTGACGCCTGTGTTCTATGACCAGTATGGCAAAGAAATAGAGCATTCCGGCCCTGTGTTCTGGGAAGTGGTGGGAAGCCATCCCCAAAACAGTGTAACGGTGAATGAGTCCGGCGTATTTGAGATCCTGAGAGACGATGTAACAGAGGTAACTGTGCGTGTTACGGCTGTAGGCGAAACCATTGCCCCCGCTGTAGTCGCGCTGCCTGTAGGCGGCGGAGAGCGCCAGGCTACCACTGTGGAAGTAACCCGGAAGGGACCGGATGGAGACGTTATTATCCCCGGCCTGTATGACAGCGCTTTCGCGGTATTCCAGGCCAAGGTCTTCGACCAGTATCATCAGGAGATGACAGGCAGCTTCTTCTGGAATATCAGCGGGAATCCCGCCGGCGTTTCTATCAGCAGCGGCGGTGTGGTTTCTGTAGACAGCAGCGCCCAGGAGGGCACCATTGAGATCGTTGCGGTGGATTCTCTCAGCAACGTGCGCGGTGTTGCCTATCTGACTTTGCGCAAAGCGGACAGAAAGCTCAGCTTTATCAATGTTCTTACTGAAAAAGTGCCTGCGGATACCAGAACCGGTACGCTGCTGGCAGAGTATAAAGACCAGTACGGCGAAGCCATCGATTACAAAGGGGCTTCTATCTGGGTCATGGCGGAAAGCTCCAGTGATAAGACCACACTGAAGGGCGACCAGCTGTATATTGACGACAGGGACGGTTATGCGGTTGTCTATGTCACAGCCAAGGGTGTGACATCACCCACCGCCAAAATTACAGTGGGTGATGAAAGCAGCGATGCCCTTGTATCTGTTGGAATGAGCGGTCTTGAGACCGTGTATGCTCCTCTGCCCGGAGACCCCGCAAAGACAGCGGACTATCCTGTAAAGGCGTATACGGCGGCAGGTGATGAGAAGACCGGCATTGCGGTGAATTATACCGTGACCGGCCTGCCGGCAGACTGCGGCATTTCCTTTGATACCGCCACCGGTAAGCTGACCGTAACGGACGAAGCCGCCGCTCTTGCAAAGCTGCCTCTCCAGATGGAGATCACAGCGACCCACAATACCGGCGGGAAGACGCTTTCTGACGCCAAAAACGTAACTGTTGTCAGAGAGATGCCTGCGCTCAAGAATATCGTTATCCAGCCGGAGGGCACGGACCCCGCCAAGATCCCCTCTGATGCGAAGGATCTGCAGCTGACGGCGAAGTTCTATGACCAGTATGATCAGGAAATGGTTTATGGCGGTGTTTGCCAGTGGAACCTGGAAAATGCCGTGCCTGCGGGAACAGTGAAGCTTACTTCGGATGGTAAGGTGACAGTGAAGGATACCACCGTTGAATTTACTGTGCAGGTAGCTACCGTTTCCAACAAAAAAGTGATCGCTTCTCCTGTCAAGACCTTCCAGGTAGGCCAGGCGCAGAGCCTGTCCAGCATCAAGGTGGAGGAAGCCACCGGACTGAAGGACGGCTTTACCGTGGAGGTTCCCTCTTATCAGGGCGGCAAGGAGCAGTATGAGGCCAAACAGTTTGTTGCCAAGGCCTACGACCAGTATGGCTTTGAAATGGAACTGGGTGCTCCCTTCATTTGGGAGCTTGACCCCACTATTTCCGGTATTTCCGTGAACCAGGGCGGTAGAGTATTGATTTCCAGCTCTGCCCCCAAGAATAGAACCGTAACGGTAAAGGCCAGCAGCAATACGGGCATTGTGTCCGGTACCGCCTGGTTTGTTACTGATTATGAAAGCGATAACGCCTTTGCAGGCGTGCGTGTGGATACCCTGGCTGTGCCCTTTGACGATGGCACATTCCGTCTGAAGGCGTCTGCCATTGACGAGCACGGGCAGGTCCTTGGAGATTCTGTTACCCTGAACAACGGCTATGACTTCCGGTGGGAACTGTTGGATTATCCGGACTCTGTCAAGGAGAATCCTCCCATTCTGGTTGAAAACAGCGGCTGGCTTTCCTGGACGAAGGTTCCGGCGGAGGGAAAGCCCGCCATGCAGGTAGGCGATACGGTCTTGGTGCGCGTATGGGCCAAGCCTGCGGGAGCTGGAGACGAAGCGTTCCGGGAGTCCAAGCCCGCTGCCATTCGTTTGGGTGGCGAAGCAAAAGCGGTTCGTCTGGAGATCGTGCCTGACACAGGCATTGATCCTGATGTGGCCGTTACAGAAAACGGAATTTCCGTAACAGTGCCGGAAGCAAAGCACGGTTCCGCGGCCAAATCGGCATGGGTAACCGTAGAAGCGTATGACCAGTACGGACGGAAGCTGGACGGCGCAGGCAATCCCTGGGCGGAAACGTATAAAAAGGACTTTATCTGGAGCTATAGCGATAACAACGAACAGACTGTGTCGCTGAAAACCGCTGCCGGAGAAGACCAGCGTACCGCGACCATACAGGTTGAGACCGGCGCTCCCAAAAAGGATCACATCAACGTGGGCGTGCAGCTGTCCATTGTGGATAAGGTGCATGAAGACGGTAAAAACGAGGTCAGAGATCTCTATGCGTCCATAGAGCTGTCTGTCCGCCATAAGGACAGTAAGCTTTCCGGCATCAGTGTGCGTGAAAAGTACCTGCGCCAGATCGTTCATCCCGGTCTGGAGCTTACGCCTCTCTTCTATGACCAGTATGGAGATCGGATGCCCTCTCCGGCCATCGGCGTTGGAACGTATCATTGGAATATTTCCGAGGACGGAGACGGCAAGGAAAGAGTTACGCCGGAGGGCTCCGTTGTGATCGCCGATCCCTCCCGAGGCGCGCTGACCCTGGATGGTACGGAAGAAGAGGTCTATATCGACGTAGCTTATGACGACGATACGGACGGCATTCACCTTTCCGAACAGAATCACCGGATCACCTTCGGTGATGATGAAAAGCCCTATAAGATTGAGCTGAATCGTGTCGGCGGCGACCCGGTTCTGGTTCCCGAGCCTGTAAACGGCCAGGATCAGACCACGCTGGTGTCCTATACCACCACGGTGGTGAATCAGTTTGACGAAGAACTGGATTCCAGCAATATTATCTGGCAGATGAGCCCGGCCAATCTGGAAGGCGTTACGCTGAATACAGCGGGCAATACCGCCGCGTTTGTAATTACCAGCAAGGCTCCCGGAAACTATCAGGAAGTAACGATCACGGCAACAGAAAGAGAGTCCGGTCTGGCGAAGTCCGACGTTGTTACCCTGGTTCGGAAGCCCTCTGTGCTGAAGAGCGTCAGGGTAAAGGACCGGCAGGTCCCGCCGGAGGAGAACTTCCAGCTGAGCTATGAGGTGGTGGATCAGTATAACACCGTATTCGATTATCTGCCTCAGAATCCTCCTGTCTGGACGTTGGTTGACAAGGGCGAGGACGCGGTGCTTACCTCTGACGGTAAGCTCACCATGAATCGCTCCGAAAAGGTAGTTGTCAAGGTAGAGGTGGACGGTATTGTTTCGCCGGATCAGACTCTTACCCTGGGTCAAAGAGCCTATCTGGATACCATGAAGATCACAGGCGCCGAGCAGATCGAGGTCTGGGGCGATAAGGGGATCCTGATAGACCATGAGAAGGAAAAGACGGAAAAAGAATATATTTGCTATGGCTTTGATCAGTACGGACGCCCCTGGAACGATGTGGGTGAGCCGGTATGGGAAGCTCACAGCAACTATATTACAGATTTGACCATTGAAAGACAGGAAAAGAAGGATCATGCGATCCTGACTGTTCCCAAGGGTGCGGTAGAGGGTACCTTTATCACGATTGAGGCCACCACCCCCACCACGCGCTATGATAACGACGGCAATCCCGTAGAGGGAACAGTAATCGGCAGCCTGGTGGCGGAAACGGTATATGAGAAATCTTATGCCGCTAAAGTTGAGATCAATGAGATCGGTTTCCCGGCCGATACCCAGGACGGCCAGTTGACCCTGACCTATTACGACCAGTACGGGAATATCATTGCCGAGCCCGCTGGCGCGAAGTTTACCTGGAGCAGTGTGCCCGCAGGACATGTAGACGATAAGGGACTGTTCCATTTCGGTCCGGATAACAGTCCTGTTGATGTTACCGTAAAGGTAGTGTACACAAATCATGAAGGAAAAGAGATCGAACTGACGGATGACGCCAATCTGGTTGCCGGCGATGCCGCCAGAGCGGATCATATCAAGGTATCCCGCTTAAACGGCAAGGTAAACGCCATTCAGATCCCGGATGTCAACCCCTTCTATGAGGCGATGACCGCCAAGCTGTACGACCAGTATAACAGACTGTACACGGATCCCGTGTTTGGTACAGAGCAGTATTACTGGAGCCTGGAGAATATCTCCGACAGTACGGTAAGCATCAATTACGAAACCGGCATGGTGATAGTTACCGCCCAGGCCAGGCCCGAAATGGTGCAGGTAAAGGCTGTTGGAAGAAATACCGGCCTTTATGACGATACCTTCTGGCTGAAGCTGGATAGGCCGGATTCTGCCGATCTCCTGTTGGATCATGTAAAGATCACCAGCCGGCAGATGCCGCCTGACGACGGCGCAATGCCCATGCAGCTTGCCTATTATAATCTGGAGAATAAGCAGATCGAAAAGCCCGAACAGGCTACGGTGGAATGGTCTATCGACCAGAGCAAAACAGAGCCTGCCGGGGCGAACCCCTCCATTGACAGGAGCAGCGGTCTGCTGGCCCGCAACGGAGCCACCTCCATTACGGTAAAGGCTGTGGTGACCGATCCAGAGCAGAAGGATGATATCGGGAATGCCCGTACCTTTGAGGATATCGTTACCCTGACAGTGGGTGCTGAGGCGAAGTTCAGTAAAATCGCCGTTACTCTGGAAGATGAAGCGGGCAACGAGGTGACGGAGCAGGCTGTACCGAAGCAGGGTGAGCCTGACGCCGCGATTTACGCGAAAGCTCAGCCGCTGGACCAGTACGGCCGGAAGTGGGATAAGACTGAAAATATCATCTTTACCATTGACCCGCCGGCTGACGGAGTATCTGTTGGCCAGGACAGCGGCAAGGTAGCTGTAAACTCCCTGACCGCAGGCGGAACCGTGACTGTAAAGGCCTCCAGCAAGGATGGCGTTGCCCGGCCCGGTACCGCTTCCTTTAAGGCTTTGCGGGAAGAGAGTGAATTGAAGCAGGTTGAGATCCTGCTCACCCAGAAAGAGGACGACTATTATCTGCTGCCGAAAGAGGCGGCTACCACCGGCGTACTCTTAAATGCCCGGTATATCGACCAGTACGGCAAGGAAATGGCTGCTCCCAAGGAAGCGGCCTGGTCTGTGGCCCTGGAAAGCGGCGCTGCCGCCAGCATTGACGCGAAGACCGGCCTGCTCAAAATGGACGGCACGGCAACTGTTACGCTGGACAGTGGTAAGCCCGGCATTTCCGATACGAAGAAGGTAAAGGTTACCGATATAGCCGCGAAGGTGGACTCCATTACGGTACGCCGTACCGATGGAGAGGGCAACATTATGGTACCTGCCGGAAGCGGCAGATCCAGCGCCTCCTTTGCAGCTACTGTGCTGGATCAGTTCGGCACGATCATGAAGAACGAAGCGGTGAAATGGCTGCTGCCGGATAATTATGACGGCATCACCATTGATCCCGCTGTTGGAACGGTTTTGGTCACAAAAGAAGCTCCTGCCAAGAACGGGATCCGCGTGGTGGCTATGCATCAGAGCGGCGTCAACGGCAGCACTACCTTCAACACGGTACACGGCAAGTCGGTACTGGATAGGATCCAGATCGCGCCGATACAGTTTGAGTTTGCGCCCGGCGCGGATGTGACCACGCAGCTGAGAGCCATTTGCTACGACCAGTACGGTACCGTGATGGAAGATCCCGGCATTCTGTATTGGGAGAAGCTGGACTCCAATCCTCAGGGTACAGCAGAGGCTCCTACGGTGACCCTTTCTACCGACGGTCTGCTGACTCCCCTGATCGATACGCTGGAGACTGTGGATGTTCAGGTAACGGTAAGAGATTATGATACCGGATACGATATCAAGAGCTCTGAGGTTACCAGGCTGAAGGTGGGCTTACCGCCCAGACTGGCGGCTTTGAGAGTAACGGCGGATAAGAACTATATAGACGTACCCGCTAAGGTTGAGGATAAGTCATCCGGTGTTACGGAGATCAGGGACGGCGAGGAAAAGCTGAACCTGACGGTAACTCCTGTGGATCAGTACGGAAACGAGTACACCGCCTATACCGGCGATTTCAGCTGGCAGGTGAAAACACCTATCGACGGCGTGACCGTTGTGGGCGATGCGGCGGATAAAAACCATGGGATCGTCACGGTAACCTCCGGGGCGCCTCAGGAGACCGATATTGAAATTGAGGTTTCCGCAGAGGGCAATACCAAAGGTACTCTCTTCTTTGACACATATCGTTCCGATCCGAAGAAGTGGTATCTTACCGTGAAAGAGGATGGCGCTGTTCTGCCGCCTCAGGACGGTCAGCTTACTGCTGTATACCGTGACCAGTATGGCGATCTCTTTGAGCAGGAGACTCCGGCAAATTGCCTGTGGACCCTGTACTCAGTAACGCCCGACAGCTCCATAGAGATGGCGAACAAAACCGAAAATCCGGCGAAGTTCACTTATAAGGGCGCAAAGTCCCTGTCCGTACATGTAACAGACGGTGAAAAGACTTCTCCCATCTCCACCATGACCTTTGGAGATACTACGGAGCGGTATCTCACCACTCTGGTGCTGGAGAAACAGCCGGCTGATCAGGTTGTAGCCGTACCGGAGCCCGGTAAGGCGGACAATCAGTTCAGCTATGTGGTGAAGAAGTATCTGGATCAGTACGGCGACGAGTATCCCGTAGAGGGAACGCCCGAGATTTCCTGGAAGCTTAACGGCAGCCACCCGGGCGTTACCATGGATGAGAATACCGGCGTTGTCACTGTGACCAGCGCCGCGGCAGATGCCGTCACCATTGAGGTGACAGCCACCGAAACGAAATCCGGTGCGTTCGGAACGGCGAAATTTGTGACAAAGCGCCGTCCTTCTGAATTCACCAGTCTGGAAGTTCGCGAGGATGCGATCCCCGCCGGAGACCTGAAGCCCACGCTGACCGCGAAATATTTGGATCAGTACGGTACGGAAATGAACTATGAGGCGGCATCTCCCAGATGGACGCTGGATTCTTCCGTGCCGGAGGGCGCGACTATTGGCGAAACTACAGGCCAGTTGAACCTTTCCTCCGAAACCACCTCTGTGACGGTGTTGGTGAAGGATGCCGGTACCGGCAAGATTTCACCGAAGAAGACGCTGCCGGTGGGCCTGGATCCCTATGTAGCCAGGGTGGAGGTAAAGCGGATCGACGGTACAGGAGATATTATTGTACCCGCCATAGGCACTTTGGCCATCAGCAAGGAGGCGGTGTTCTCCGCTACCTTCTATGACCAATACGGTACTTCCTGGACCCCTGAGGCCGATGAGGTCGTGTGGACCTTAAACGGCGCCGGTGCAGGTGTATCCGTTGCGCCCGATCAGGGTGAGAACGGAAAGGGCCGGGGCGTTGTAACGGTAGAGCCGGGCGCGGAGAGCGTGACCGGTATCAAGGTAACGGCCACTGCCAGAGAAAACGGCGTTTCCTCTTACGATCTGCTCACTGTGCGCAGAGAAGCGAGAAAGATCACATCCATTGCCATTAAGAATTCTTCCCTGCCCGTTGTTACCGGTGAAAACAATACTGTAACGCTGAAGGCGATCGCGCAGGATCAGTACGGCTCTGAAATGGAGGGCAGAACCTTCCTGTGGACTCTCGGCAAGATAACGCCCGCAGGCGACCATGCCGCTGTGAGCAGTGATCAGCTTACTTATGATAAGCAGTTGAAGGATGTAGAGGTAACAGTAGAAGATCGGGAATCCGGTCTGAAGATTTCCAAGACCCTGTCTGTGAAGGATCTGGGTGAGCCTGTTCCGGCTGAAATTTCCGTAAAGCGGGTTTCCGGCAGCGCTGTGATGTCCATTCCCACGCTGCAGCAGGGAACTGCCACCGTACAGTTCCAGGCTTCCGTCTATGACCAGTACGGTCAGGAAATGAGCGGACAGCAATGTGATTGGTCCATTGAAGATATTCTCGATAAGACCAGCATTACAGTGGATAACGCAGGCCTTGTCACCATCACGCCCAAGGCTCCCGTGCAGAACGTGATCAAGGTGCGGGCGGCGATCGGCAGCGTATATGGCGAAGCTTCCTTTGCCACCAGCAAGGAAGAAAGCGTGCTCACCTCCACCGGCCTGCTTCAGGAGAAGGTACGCCCGGGCACCGCCACCCAGTTGACCGCCCTGTACTATGACCAGTATGGTCAGGAAATGGTCTACCTGGGAACTCCCGTCTGGAAAAATATCTACACCAGCAACATCATGGTGACAAACGAAGAAGGCAAGCAGGTTGTTTTGGGCGAACTAATCTCCCTGGACGAAAACACCGGTTTGCTTACCATAGAGCCTATTTCTCCTGAGGATCTGAAAGACGATAAGGCTAAGATCCAGGTCAGCATCACGGCAGAAGGCGCTACCGGAACCGGTTGGCTTACGATTGTGGAAGAGGGCGAGCCTGAACTGACTACCGTTAAGGTGGATCAGATAGGCGGAGCCGCCGCAGTGATCGGACCCGCCGTTGCCTCCTATAAGGCAGAGGGCTATGATCAGTATGGCAGCCTTTATCCCATGGATGAGGTGTGGAGCCTGGAAGGCAGTCCCAGAGACAGTGCGATCAACCAGAACGGCGTTGTTACCGTAGGAGCAGAGGAAGCTCCCGACACCTATAAGGTGGTGGCCGCTGATCGGAATACCCGGAAGTCGGGCAGCGCCGACCTGATGGTCATTACCAATATGCCGAAGCTGAAGGATATTATCCTTTCACCCTCGGCGTTGAATCCCACCAAGAGTTCCATTACGTTGTCCGCTGTTGCCATAGACCAGTATGGAAATCCCATGTCCGGTCTCGGCACACCGATTTACAGCGTGATCACCTGGGAAGGCGGCAGCGCCAGTCAGGTATATGTAGCAGGTGATGTGCTCCATTATGATCGCGAAAATACCACCAGTGTTACAGTGGAGGTCGTGATCGGCGGCACCACCGTGCGCAAGACCCTGACAAAGGGCGATCTGCCCCGCATTGCGAGCATTGCTCTGAGTGCGGACTCCAATCAGCTGATCATACCCGCGAAGGGTGAACAACCGGCTGTTTCCAAGATCACGGCTACCGTGCTGGATCAGTACGGCGAGGTTGTGACAGCGCCTTACCAGAACACTTACTGGAGCCTTTCCGGCGCCGGCAAGGGGATCACCCTGGAAGAAAACCCGGATAAGGACGGAACTGCGGTGCTGTCTGTGGAATCCGGCGCGGAGTCCGGTTCCGAGGTTATCGTAACGCTGACTCAGGCGGAAACCAGCATAACCGGCAAGACCAAGATAAAAGTTGAGGCAGCGCCTTCAATCCTTACCACGCTGGGCATCGCGCCCCAGGCAGTGAAGAATGGTCAGGGACGGCTGCATACGGTCTATTTCGACCAGTACGGCAAGGAAATGCCCAAGCCCGCAGAGGTGACCGGCGTCACCTGGTCTTTGGGTGATTTTGATGCAAACGGAAGCACTCCTGTTCTCACGCCGGCAGGCGATGAGACCGACCTTACCATGAACGGCTGCGAGTATGCCGATGTAAAGGCACAGGCCGCTATGGGCGGGAATACCCTGGAGGCGGCTGCCCGCATTACCAGCGAGCAGGAAGAGAACAGCCGCAGTGAAAGTATTACTGTTACCAGAGTTTCCGGAAGCGGCAATGTAGAGATCCTGCCCAGCGCTCCCGTAACCGTGACCTATAAGGCAACGGTACTGGATCAGTTCGGACAGGAGATCAAGCCCGCTTTGACCTGGAGCCTTACCGGCGCGCCCAGCGGCGTTTCCATTGATCGGAATACAGGTGTTGTTACAGTGGGCGCAAACGCGGAGCCTGCCGATGGAATCCGTGTTACCGCTATGGATATCTCCACCGGCAAGTACGGCGAAGCAGTGCTGAATCTGGTTCGCGGAGAAAGCTATGCGATCAGCGTCCAGATCACCACCCAGCAGGCACAGGATAAGGCTGTGACCCAGCTGGCGGCACAATACAAGGATCAGTACGGCCAGCCTGTGGCAGCCCCTGCCACGGCGGTATGGTCCTTGGTGGGAACCCCGGACAAAGCAGTGCTCTTCAGTGATGGTCGGCTGGATCTGACAGCCGGCTATGAGGCTGACTCTATTGACGTGCAGGTAAGCTACGGCTCTGCCTGTCAGGATACGAAGACTCTGGCTGTGGTTCACGAGGATGATCCCAACTATAAAAATGTGCTTACTGATGTAAAGGTCTTCCATCTGGGAGACGGTTCCGTCACGTTGAACAACACGGGGGACACTACCGCCGAGTTCGGCTACACGGCATATGATCAGTATGGCAATGTGATGCTGCCCGGAGAGAGTGATTCTGTTACCTGGAAGCTTACTGGCAAGGCGCCTGACAATTATTCCATACCTGACACGAAGGTAGGAGCCATCGTTGCCGCAGAGGGTGCGAAGCCCCAGAATCAGGTAGGCATCGAGGGTACTGTCAGGATCGGTACCGCAAAGTCCGGTACAGCTGCGGTAGACTTCGTTGAGGAAGAGCCCAGACTGGCTTACGCAGAGGTTCTCAGCGCCAAGGTGCCGAGAAAAGCCGTACAGCTTACCGCAAAATATTTGGATCAGTTCGGCAATGCCGCGGCGACTCCGGCCAATGTGCGCTGGACGCTTACCGGCCAGAAGCCGGAAGGTGCGGGCGCTTATCTCACTGCCGACGGAATTCTCTATCCCGGCCCGACGGCCACGGAAGTGACCGTTATGGTAACGGCAGATGGTGTGGATTCTGCTGAAAAGGCAATTCCCGTCATAGACGATCTGGAGCAGAAGGTAGACCGGGTAGAGGTATATCAGATTTACGGCTCTTCCACCGTAGCGGTGCCCAAGCAGTCGGAAACGCCTCCCACCCTGATTTACGGCGCCAGAATTCTGGACGAATACAGCAATATCATTCTGGATCGCGGCTGTGACTGGCAGATCGAAAATATGCCCACTGGTGTGGAGATCCAGAAGACACAGCAGACGCAAAGCTCTGTTACAGTACAGAGCAGCGCCGCTGCCGGAACGGTCACCGTCATGGCCACCGAGCCCAAGAGCGCCAAGTCCGGTACCGCATCTCTGACACTGACAAAGGAAAGCTCTGTTGTCAATACGGTGGAGATCCGGAACGACATGGTTGCGCCGCAGTCCACCACAGAGCTGGAGCTTGTCTGGAAAGACCAGTATGGTATGGAGATGGATGTAAGCGGCAGCTCTGTGATCTCCCAGTGGAATGTGGACAGCTTTGAACTGCGCTCCGCTGCGGAGGATGCGGTAAAGCCCAGCTTTGCAAACGGCGGTGATAACGACAGCATGCTGTCCTCCGGCGATGCGGCGAAGATCACGGTGAGCGTAGATGCCGAGATGAACGACACATCTTATCATGCTTCCAAGACCATTCTGGTAGGTGATGAGCCCGCCAAGGCCTCCTACCTGTCTGTGACAGGTCCGGATGAGGTACAGTTGAGCAGCACAAAGGATACAATCGCCAACTTCACCAGCATCGTGCGGGATCAGTACGGCGGAAAATTAGCCTTTGCCGCCGGTACCTACAGCTGGAAGACAGAGGTAGGCTCGATCACTACTAACGGCAAAAACGGCGTGCAGGTGACTTATGCCGCTAAGACCCCGTCCACAGAGGATGTGGTCCAGGTCACGCTGGCTACCGGTACAGGCAGCAGTCCCATTACCGGCAAGAAGCAGGTCACACTGCGTCAGGAGACCCCGGTGCTCAGCAGGATCGAGATCACGTCCAAGGCTTTGCCTGCCAAGGAGAATGGAGATCTCTCCATGACTCTGGGCGTGAAGTACCTGGATCAGAACGGTGAGCCGATGCCCGCTCCGGCAGACGCCCTGTGGAGCATTGACGCCCAGCAGGGCACGCCTCCCGAGGGAGTGGATACGCCCCGCGAGGCCGCGTTCCGGACTGAGTCCGACGCCCGAAACGGCGTGCTTTGGGTGCCCACCGATGTGGACAGCGTAACAGTGAAGGTGGCTGCCGGCGGCCAGAGCGCCACGGCAAATCTGGCCCGTGATTCCAGCTATCTCTTGCCCGAGGAGGCGGTGGAACTCAATGTGACCCGCCTGAAGGGCAGTGGAGCCATCTATATTCCCGTTTCCGGCCAGGATCGTTACGGCTTTGGCGCTCAGCTTTTGGACGCCCACGGCAACGTGGTAACGCCCGCTGCGGAAAGCCCCGTAACCTGGAAGACAGTCCCCGCCGTGAACGGCGCCGGCATGACGGCCTCCGAGGAGGATGCCACCGTTGGTATCCTGACGGTCTCCAACAATGCAGCTCCCAAGAACGGGGTAAAGGTGACGGCTTCCTATAAGAGCCTGTCCGATGATGTGGAAGTAAATCTGGTGCGTAAGGCTTCCGAGCTTGCAGGGATCACCCTGGAGGCCGGAGATACCGATAACGGCGTCATTCAGTTGGTCGTAAATTATATTGACCAGTACGGCGCAAAGATGGATAAGCCCGACGGCATTATTCCCCTGTTCCAGATTACTGGAAAAACAATGGACGATGCCGCTTCCGCCCCTGTGGATCCCATGGTTTCCAGCAGCGGCCTGCTGACCTTCCAGGATGCTTTGGAAGTTACCGTAAAGGCGGTCACCAGTGACGGACGTTTTGAAGACAGCAAGACCTTTGACAGAGAGCAGGCTCAGCCGGATCTCACGCCTGTAGTGACTGTGACCAGAGTGCTGAAGCCCGGTGAGGTGGACGGCCCTGTCACTGTGCCTACCGGGAATACTCCCGTCAAGCTGACCTTCCAGGCTGAAAGCAAGAATATTGATTCTCCCAGCTTCCTGTGGAGTTTGGACGGTGCTTCCAGCGATGTGACCTGTACAGTGGACAGCACCACCGGAAAGCTTACGGTAACAGTACCCAGAACCGCCAAGGCGGCGCCGGTCGTTACTGTGACCGCACAGGAGAGTGGAACCAAGGTAAGCGGTACTGCGTCCTTCTCCATTCTCCGTCAGGAAAGCAAGCTGACGGATGTGGCGGTCAGACCCGTTCAGATCGCTCCGGACAAAACCTCTGTAGTGCTCAGCGCCGTTGGCCTGGATCAGTACGGCGAGGAAATGGAGCTTCCGGAGAACTATGCCATTGCGGTGGATCTGGAAAACCTGACCACTCTGCCGGAGCTTACCGAAGAGCAGAAAGCGGCTCTGACCTATGATGAAAGCACCAGAACGCTGGGTGAGATCCCTGCGGAAACGCAGATAATCAAATTCCCCGCCACCGTGACCTTTACGGATGCTACCGGCAAGGAGAGAACCTTTGAGAAGGAAGTTACCATCACCAGAGGAGAAGCCCCGAGAATTTCCGAAATCAAGGTGACAGGCCCCTCCAGAGGCTTGATCCAGGCGACTGAGGCCATTAGCCTGACAGGCTTTGACGCCAAGGCATATGACCAGTACGGCGATGAGATAGAGATGCCCGCGTCTGCGAAATGGGAGCTGTTCGGCGCGCCTGCCGGCGTAACGTTTGAGATCGATGAAGCCGGCGTTGTCACTGTGCAGGTTCCCGCCAAGGCGAAGGAAGCCTCCGGGGTCACCCTCCGGTTGTGCGACTATGCTTCCGGCGTAAGCGGTTCTCAGAAGTTCGATCTGGTCCGGGATTACAGCGCCGGTGTGCAGCTTACCTCGGTCGGCATTCAGGAATCCGCTGTACGGCGCGGCGCCGATACCACTCTGACTCCTCAGTACTTCGATCAGTTTGACGAGGAGATCGCAGGGTATATCCCCCTGGGAGACAGCTGGAAGATAGAAGCTCCCGAGAGCGGCGTTGCCATTGATGAGCAGGGTAAGCTGACCATTACCGATGATACTTTGACCGGTTTCACCGTGACCTATACGGCAGATGAAAAGTCTGTTACGAAGTCCATCACCATTTCCGGGGAAACTCCCGTGCCCGCCGGCATCACTGTTACCAGAAATACCGGCAGCGGTCCGGTTATGATCCCGGTAAGCGGTAAAACCAATGTGGCATATACCGCAGAGGTGCTGGATCAGTACAGCCGCCCCATCACCTCCGGTTTGGATTTGGTATGGGGTGTTGAGAACGCCCCTGCGAGCGTTGCCGCCTCCGGCTCCGGCCGGAACGGTATGTTCACTGTGGATTCCGCCGCCCTTGAGGCGAAGGATATCCGGATCACCGTGGCAGACCGCGGATCCGGTGTTTCCGGCAGCGCCACAGTGGATATTGCCAGAGAAGACAGTGTTTGCTTTGGCATTAAGATCGATCCCACGGTTGTGCCCTATATGAGCATCAACTATCAGATGAAGGTGAAGTACCTGGATCAGTACGGGAACGAGATGGCGCAGCCTGCCCATACCGCGCCTGTCTGGACCATGCTCTCCGAAGTGCCTGAATATGTTACTCTGACCTCCGACGGTAAGGTAAGCACCTTTGCCTGGGGCGGACAGTTCCGGGTTCGCGCGGCCCTGTCTGAGTTCATTCAGGACGAGGCGGAGATCACCACAAGCGATCATAAGATCGAAGAGGAGCAGCTGTCTGAGGTGGTGCTCAGAGCGCAAAGCCCCGTGACGGTCTCGCCTACGGCTGATCAGCAGGTACAGGTGTACAGCCGTGTCTTTGGCGAGTTCGGTACGGAATTCACCGATACAGAAGGCCTCATTCTTACCTGGAACGGCACAGACGAAAACGGCGTGCTTACAGTGCCTCAGAACAGTGAAAGCAAGACCTATCAGATCTCTGCGGAGGCAGCTCTTGCCGGCGCGGGGACAGCCAGTGGAGACGTTTCCGTATATGCCTCCCACGCTTATCCCCAGCCCACCACCGTGAAGATCCTCACAAGGGCGGTAAGCCGGAAAGCGCCTCACCTGGTGGCGGAGGTTCTCGACCAGTACGGCGAGAAGATCACCGGCGCTGAGATCCAGTGGGCGTTGTCCGAAGCGGTTGAAGGCGTTACGGTAGCCGAAAACGGCGTTACCTCCATTGCCGAGGGTGTAGAGAAATTCAGCGTTACGGCAAGCTCCGGCGAGGCAACTCCCGATACCCAGGAGATCACCGTTTCCGATGAGGAGCCGGTACCCACCGAGATCATTATTACCCGTCTGGATGTAAAGGGCAGCGATGCCATTACCGCTCCCGGCACAGCCCAGTACAGCGCTGAGGTGAAAGATCAGTTTGGCGGCAGGGTAGATGTAAAGAATATGGTTTGGGCCATCGATCCTTATGTGATCGGTGTAGATGTAGACAGAAACGGCAATGTGACCGTGTATGACACGGCTGCTACCGGCCCCGCCGTTCTCACTGTTTCCGCCGCCGGGCTGGAAGCGGAGAAAACGCTTTCCATCACCGGTAAGGAGTATTCCGCGATCGCCGGGCTGGAGATCATGCCCAACTCCGTGCCGGAAGGCACTGAAACCGTAGAGTTGAAGGCTTCCTTCCTGGATTCCTATGGCAGCTACATGGGCAGTGCGGATGAAACCGTGAAGTACGGCGAGCCTGCGGCGCTGGCTCCCGAGGGTGCGGCTCCTTCTATGGAAGGCCATACTCTCACCATGGGCGGGGCAACCTCTGTAAAGGTGACCGGTTCCGCTCAGAAGGACGGCAAATACTGTACCGGCGAACAAACCATCAATGTGGTGGAGGAAGGCACGCCTTCCGAAGTGACCTGGATCCATGTGGAGGCTGTGGAAGGCGTAACAGACGGCACGATGATCGTACCGCTGATGAAAGACGCCGATACTCCCGGCACAGAGACTGCCAAGTTCAAGGCAACGCCTTACGACCAGTATGGTCAGCCCATGGAGAGCGGCATCGTGTGGAGCATCCAGAGCAGACCCAAGGGAGTTTCCATTGATCAGAACGGTGTGCTCACCCTGACAAGTGAAGCCGTTTCCGGCAGATATCTGGTGGAAGCCACTGCGGCCAACGGTATTTCCGGCACCTATACGCTGGAAGTAAAGCGTGAATTGACAGAGGATCAGCTCACCTTCACCTTCCTGAAGGTGGAAGATGTGGTACTGAAGTCTTCCGAAACACAGGGAGACCTGAAGATGAAGTTCCTGGATCAGTACGGCGATGAGACTGCCGCTCCCGCCTTTACCGGCGAAGCGGATACCTGGACGCTGGAGGCTGCAAAGCCCGATGGAACCATCGGCAGTGTGACCCTTACTCCCAGTGGAGATTACCAGTCCGTCACGGTGGCCATGGGCAGTGCAAAGCTGGCTGTGGTAAAGGCTTCCATCACAGTGGACGGCACGGAATATACGGCCAGCGGCTCTATCGGATATCCCTCCGAGAGCATTCCCGCCGAGGCCGGGCTTGATTTCAAGATCACCAACGAAAACGGCGCCACGCCGGATACCATCACCTATTGGCAGAAGCATCCCGAGGTGGAAAATGCCCTGCAGGAAGGCGACGTGGTTCGCGTGTATGCCAGAGGTGATTCTGAGAACAGCTTTAAGCTGGTAGGCCAGTTTACTCATGAGCCTCTGCTGAATGCCACAGCGGAGCTGCTCTCAAAGCTCCAGAGCTATCTGCCTGTGGAAGGCGGTGTGGCGTATATCACCCGCCAGGGAGACGGCATGGAAAGTGAGCCCTATCCCATTACAATGGATAAGCCCTTTGGCGCAGAGACCCAGACCTATATCGCGGATTATCTGCAAATCACCCAGGGCGCGGGCTCTGCTCCCCAGAATCCTCTCACCGTGGCTCCCGGTGCGGACTTTGAGTCTGTAAAGGCCCAGTTCCCCGGCGTGATCAAGGTGGTAAGCTCCACTGGCAACGCGCTGACCTTCGGTGCGGTAGGTTCTGAATATTATGTCATGGGCGCTGGCGATGTAGCGACAAAAATCGACAAAACGTATATTGACACTCTTTGGAGTCAGAGCTATAATAGTGGACGGTGGAAAACTGACCACAAGATATCGATTGTCCTGCCGGAAGTGGTAGATAAGGAAGGACAGGCTGTAATCAGCCAGCCTGTCGGAAAGACCTATACTGCCTACTTCTATATCAGAGAGGGCGATAAGGCCGCTACCGGTACGGTAGTGACCCGGATCGAAGAGCCCCGTACTCTGAACCTGACGGCAGGTATGGTTTCCGCCGAACAGACGCTGCTGGATCTGGTGGCCGATCTGGACGAGCCGGGATATCAGTATTACCTGGGCGAGTCTGAAACGCCGGAGGAAGGCTTCCTCAAGAGAATGACCGCTCTGCCGGAAGCTCCCGCCGATCAGGACTTTGTTGGCTGGACGCTGGGTGAGCAGACTGCGGAAGGCAAGTGGCAGCCCATGGCGGCCCTGCAGGATACCACTCTGGAGCAGGACGACCGTGACGCCCTCATTGCCGAAGCTCTTGCGAACCGTGAGAATTCCGGTAAGCTGGCTCTCATTGCCTGCCCGGACTATGCCACTCCCGGTTACACGGTAAATGCTGAGAACTATCCCTATATCGCGGTGCCCATCAACCTGTATTCTGTAGAGGAGAACCCCCTGCAGCTGACAGAGGGTAACAACGATGTATGGAAGAGCCTGAAGCCGGACAGCGAAGCATCGGATGCTGCCAAGACAGCGGCACAGAAGTATCTGGATAACCTGAATGCCGAGCTGGGTGAAGATGCCCAGAGAGATGCAGCGTCCTTCAAGGATGAGTTGGTGTTCTATTACAAGATAGAAGGCAACAAGAATGAAGAAACGCTGCTGGAGCAGAACGGGAACAAAGAGTATGTTGAGAAATATACGAACCCCTATCTGCTGGAAGACGGCACAGAAGGAACCGAGGCGGACTACAGTAGGCTGATTGAAAGTATTGCCGGAACCGCGATAGGAGATGTGCTGGCCGGTAACGAAGATGCGGAGATCACCATTACCGAAAAGGTATTGGGAGACGATGGCTACGGAACCCAGCGCGCAGCGTTGGTAGACGGCCATATTCAGCCCAATACGGGAGATTCTCTGACGAACTACTATGACTCATCGGCTGCGACCAGCTCTGTAGTAAGAGGCACGGAATACTACCAGATCGAGTACAAGGTGAAGGTAGGAACCTCCGTGTATGTGGCCACGAGAAATGTAAAGCTTGGTTACCGTACAGGCGATGTGGATCTGGACAGCAACATCAACGGTGTTGACGCGGGCTTTGTTACCGCTTACGTAAACAGGGCGTTCAATGCGTTCTGCGATGAAAAGGGAGAAGCAATAGCTTCCCTGTATCGCACAGTAATGGATATCGACCTGGATACCAATGCCAACGGTGTTGACGCGGGCTTTATTACCGCCTACGTAAACAGAACCTATGATATTCCCCCGATGAGATTCTGATCTCTCGTAAGATTTCCCACTTTTTCCCCATTGTCATTCTGGGCGGCGAACTGCTTGCTCAGAATGACAGCGTTGGGGGGAAAGTTGTGAGATAGATCCATTTGATTTCATTTTGAAAGCTCGATATGGAGGAGTGACTTGTGGTAATGAAAATAATAGAATAAGGAGGGAAAAGGGAGCAGGAAAAACTGACCGGAAAGATCAAAAAACTAGTAAGATGGAGGAAATTATGAAGACAATGAAAAGAGCGCTATCACTTGTTCTTGTAGTGCTGCTCATTGTAGCGACATTGCCACTGAGCGCAAGTGCAGTGGTCACAGGAAAAATAGGTTCGATGAGTGTAAAGCTGGTCGACTTGGTCTCTGATACCGATGCAGGCCTTTTTAGCAGACCCAGCCAGCGTGAGCAGAACCTGCTGAAAAATCATCCGAACGGTGTGGTTAAGGAGAACAAAGATAGCTCCGCTTCCACAGTGGCAGACTTTGAAAGAGCCATGAAAGCGCTGGATGATGAGGTAATTGAGCCTACAAAGGCAACCGGCTCCGGTACGGAAGCAGATCCTTACCAGATAGAAAAGGGTTCCAAGTTCTATGTGGCGATTGATATCAATTCTTACAACACTGACGGGGCTGGATTTCTGCAGGGCACCACACCTGTTTTGCAGTTCCCTGAAGGAGCCTTTACTGTTAATACGAAATCAATTGCGCACCCTGCGGTTGTAGGAATCCTTTCAGAGGCTTATATATTTGAAGGCGACGTAGGAAAGTATCTGCCCGGCGCTGCTCCCTTCGTTGCAACAACAGCCGCTTACCTGAATAAAAAGGATAAGGACGGCAAGGCAACTGACCGTTTTACCAACCAGTTCAGCGGCGGTTCCGGCTTCCTTCCTACTACAGGGTCATGGGAGATCCTGATAGAGCTGACTGCGGGCGAAGATGTTGGAGACTACTATGTAGAGATCGCGCCTGAAAGGACAAACGCCAATGGCGGCCAGTGTACAGCCGTTTCTTACAATGAGAAAGGCCGGAAACCCGATGGCACCTATGATGCGGTCACTACTGCAAACGATAGCGCTTCTACTGAAAATATTGATTTTGGTGAGCGTGTGTATGTCAAAATCACTGACCCCTCTGAAGCGCCTGACGGCACTTACACCAAGGAGTCTCTGATCAATAAGAAAAACGAGCCCTTCTCTACCAAGACGGCAGGGCACGATACCACCGACTACCTGAAGTTCCCCACCGATGAAACCAAGTTCAGAGTAGGCGATACCGTCATGATCTACAAGACCGGCGAAACCGACGGTACATATGGTGAACTCCTCGGCGAAACCACCATTGCAAATGAGAACCTGGTAACGCTGAATGCCGATGGCTCTGTGAATGCCGCTTCCGTCACCCTGGGCGACGGCGACCCGGTAAATACCACAGAAGGCCTGGCTCTGAAGCTGGTGGATACCACTCCCGGTACCATCTATTCGGCGGATAACAGCTATCTGAAGAATGAGACCGAAATTTATATTGCCCGCCGTGAAGCAAGTAAGACTGAGCCCAGCCTGCCGAGGGAAGAACTCAAGGTAGAGCTGGAGTCGGAGAAAATTGAGAGCGGGGATAAGGTATATTACTATACTGAGGATATTTGCCTGGTTCCCGAAGGCGCCCTCGGTTCCGAAACAAACCCTGTCACCATCAATATCGGAGATTCCATGAAATCCGTGGTGCAGGCAATGCGTGACAGCGGCAACAAACTGTCCATTCAGACCACCGCTCCTGTGGAAAGCGGTACCCGTGTACAGAATACGGTGGAAACCAACCTTACCTATTCCTGGACACGTGCTCCCATCTACAGCGGCGCACTGAAGCAGTATGGTATGACGACGGATGGCGTTTATACCAAGCACGGAAAATTCCAGATCCGGAATCCCTATCAGGATTGCACCAAGAACGGTGTAAAGTATCAGCAGCCCACTGCCCGTACAGATGGCCAGACAGTTCCCACAGGCGGCTATGCCTCTGTAATCTGGGTGAACGTGATTCCCAACTCTGCTGATTACTATCTGGCAACGAAAAACGGAAACACCACCCTGACCGTGATGAATAAGACCTGGGATTATCTGACCGCGGGAGATATTATCCGCCTGCGGGAGAATGAAACAGATACCGTGGGTCAGTGGAAGGGAAGAGTGAATGTTTCTGATCCTCTGCCCGAGAATTTTACCTTCTCAGTTGCAAAAAGCGAATCAAGCTATGAATTTACCCCCGGACAGGTTGTATGGCTGAGTTATTTGAACAAGGCAGCCGATGGGGAAACCTATGAGGAAAGCACTGCTATTCCGATTCGTGTAACAGACGGCAATGGCCCCATTGTATTCCAGGATGTGGAAGTGAGTGAGTCCTTTGATAAGGATCATAAGCTCAACAAGCTGCTGGATAATGTGGCTTCCGTCACCTTCAAGGTGGTTGGTCCCCTTACAGACGAGGGAGTGCTGGAGTTCCATGAATACGAGCTTACCAGCGCCGCCCTGAAGAAGTGGATCGGCACTGACGGCGATACCTATGACGCTCTGGCAAATACCACGATCTATACCGTAGACGATCAGGGTAATGCCACAGAGTCTGATATCGACACATTGAATGCGGCAGGCAAGAATGTGGGAGATCTGTTCCGCGTGGATATTCAAATTCCCGAAAGCGCGGATTATAAGACCCACTCCGGCGCAACGGATGTAATTGATTACACCAACCCGCTGCCCAATCCCCATGTTGTGAAGATCAACGCTGTGGTGGCTACCGAGATCAACATTGAAAATGCCACCTATTCCATGGAGAGAAACGCTCCCTGGGAAAATGACATGAAGGACGTTCTGAAGATCACAGGCGATACCGCCGGTGAACTGAGCGATGCTTTGAAGGCAGCTCCCGGTAAGGTTTCTGTTCTTCTGAAGGATGAAAACGGCGATGTTGTCAGCACTGCTTATGGAATACATCCGCTGACAGGCGATACGAACATCATCGTGGAAGAAAAGATTCCGGATACCCAGTGGGATTACACAGTGGCCTTTGAGCAGACCGCCAGAAACAAGGGAACAAAGCTGAGCATTTGCACCCAGATTTCAGACGGTATCAACAAGGTTCTCCCTGTGAACCCTGATTGGCAGGTACCCCTGCAGGAGGAATATCTCCTGTTTGACGTGAAGAATCCCGCTCCCGATACCGTGCAGATTGTAAAGGGAGATATGCTGACCGCTCTGGGTAAGGCCGAAGGCGATACCTACACGGCAGCCGAGGTCATTGATTACATCGGCACCCTGACCGGCGTGGTTGCGCCTGAGCTTTCCTATGGCTATAAGCTCAGCGCCAGCGCAAAGGATCCTGCCGCTACCTGGTCCATGCCTCTGGCAGATAACATCTATCAGAACGCAAACTGGGATCATAACGCGACAGGTGATAACCCCGAAAACTTCACCATCACTCTGAAGAATGGCGTGGTAAACTGGAATGCCCTGGAGGCTCTTGACCAGGTAAATAATGACGGCAGCAAGCTGCCCATCAACCTGCCTTCCAGCTGGACACAGCCCACCATCACTCAGAAGGTGGAGATCGTTGAAAAGCGCTATGATGAAACAGAAACGCCTAAGCCCAGTGAGATCATCGGTTCTGACGATACCAACGCGCAGAACAATCCCTATCCCAAGACCGATGCGATCACCGTGCACAATGGTCCCGCGGCTGACGGCTATCAGAACCTTGTTGTAGATATCTACACCGGGTATGACGCCGAGAGCGGCGCACTCAGCGGCCACATTGCTTCCGCGAAACTGGGAACCGATGATACACAGACGGCTCTCGATGCGGAACTGGATGACGGCGTAGATGCTGCCACCGCTCTGGATCCCATGGGCGGCAAGCTCTGGTACACCGTGAGAAGAGAGTCCGGCGAGGGCATTACCGGCCTGGCCCCCTCTCTCCCCATTGAAAAGACCTACAACGTGGAAGATTATATTCTCTGGACAGCCGAGGGCCTGCCCTCTGTATCTCCCGATACTCTCCAGATGCAGTATAACGAAGCGCTGACCGCCGGTGCGGTAGACTTTGATCTCATTAAGGATCGCCTGCCCAAGACCGCCAAGACCCTTGCGGTGCACCTGACCCGTGACGGCGAGGGAGACCTTGTGGCCCGTGCCGGTGCGGAGCATACCATCAGCGTATATCCCACCGTGGAGAAGTGGCTCAATGCTGACGATGGCGCTGAAGTAACAAGCGCGCTCTTCCCCACCTCAGAGCCTGCTGCGGGCACCCCCGCCGAGTATCAGCTGAAGGCGCAGTACAGCACCCAGAGCGTTACCGAGGCCGGCGATGATCCCAGCGCGCCTCTGAATGAAGTAAATGTTACAAATGGCGCCGGTGAGGCAGCCAAGGCAAAGATCATCAGTGAGATCCAGCTGGATGATACCAATAAGGTAACTCCCGATACTGGCTATGATATCACCAATAATGTTGCCCTGAGCCTGACCAATGAGGCCGATACCGAAAAGATGACCATTGCCCCCGATCACTGCGCGGCAACGGTTGTAAATGATAACGATAAGGACAATCCTCAGAATTACACCGTTACCTTTGATATCACCGGCGTTACCAACGCAGGCACCGGAGATACGGAATTCAATCGGGACACCACCGATCTGATCCTCATGTATCCCGATCCCAATGGAAACATCAAGTACTTCCTGCTGGAAACTCCCTTCGCGGGCACGCAGGATACCGCCACGATCAATGTAAGCACAAACGGCTCCGGAAATGTAACCGTAAAGGTGGAGCCCGATAACGACCTGAAGCAGATCGATGCTGCCGATTGGGTAAGTCCCTTCAGCGGTCTGGATTACAAGGTAGACGGCAAGGTTTCCTACTGCTTCAAGGAGTCTTCCAAGGTGAAGTCTGCATGGGAGACCGCAGACTACGAGAAGGTTTCCGGCGCTCTGGATCTCCTTGACGATATTGAGGTAGCAAAGCTTCATATCGATGCCGGCAGCCTGCTCACAAACCAGGATCTGCTGGATCTGGTAAGCAGCTATAACAGCGCTTCCACCACTGTGAATACTCAGGCTCTGGTGATTCCTCTGACGGCAACCGGAACACCTCCTCAGGTTTCCTGGACACTGAAGAAGAGCGCCGATGGCAATCCCGCTGCTGACGCGGAAGAGATCGATGGCAACTACATTCCCGCAGATGCGGAAGAAGGAACTTCTCCCACCGCTACCGGTTGGGCGGAAGCCATGAAGAACATTCCCACAGACGGAAAGTTCTATCTGGAGGCAAGTCTGGATATTAATAATGCTACAGATGGAGCCGGAAATGCAATTTCTGTAACAAATTCTGGAAATAAGGTTGCATTTATTTCAATCTCGTTGTATACTGGATACGATCCGGAGAATCCGGAGAACCAGAACCCCCTGCAGCTGACAGAGGGCAACAGCGATGTATGGAAGAGTTTGAAGCCGGACAGCGAAGCGGCGGATAACGCCAAGACAGCGGCGCAGAAGTATCTGGACAACCTGAATGCCGAGAATGCCGAGCTGGGCGAAGATGCCCAGAGAGATGCGGCGTCCTTCAGAAATGAGTTGGTATTCTATTACAAGATAGAAGGCAACAAGAATGAAGAAACGCTGCTGGAGCAGGAAGGGAAAAAGGAGTATGTTGAGAAATATACGAATCCCTATCTGCTGGAAGATGGCACAGAAGGAACCGAGGCAGACTACAGCAAGCTGATCGAAAGCGTTTCCGGTACGCCTATTGCGGATGTGCTGACAAATAATGAAAACGTGGAGATCACCATTACCGAAAAGGTATTGGGAGACGATGGCTACGGAACCCAGCGCGCAGCGTTGGTAGACGGCCATATTCAGCCCAATACGGGAGATTCTCTGACGAACTACTATGACTCATCGGCTGCGACCAGCTCTGTAGTAAGAGGCACGGAATACTACCAGATCGAGTACAAGGTGAAGGTAGGAACCTCCGTGTATGTGGCCACGAGAAATGTAAAGCTTGGTTACCGTACAGGCGATGTGGATCTGGACAGCAACATCAACGGTGTTGACGCGGGCTTTATTACAGCTTACGTAAACAGAACGTTTAATGCGTTCCGTGATGAGACAGGAGCGGCTATACCGTCTCTGTATCGCGTAGCAATGGATATCGACCTGGATACCAACTCCAACGGTGTTGACGCGGGCTTTATTACCGCCTACGTAAACAGAACCTATGATCTTCCCCCGATGCGGTTCTAATTTGTAAAGCTTCATTTACAGATTTGATTTTCTCCTGCTGTCATCTTTGAGAAGACAGCGCTGATGGAGTCGGCAAGAAAAATCATACGATTTTCCACTTTCCCCACTGTCGTTTTGAGCAGCAAAATTGCTTGTTCAAAACGGCAGCATTGGGAGAAAGTTGTGAAATAAACTACTTAGTTCTATTTGACAGTGAAACCGATAGAAGAAGGAGGAGGAAAAATCTTAGGGAGATTCGTCTCAAAAGGCTAAAAATATAAACAAACTGGAGGAAACTATGAAGACGATGAAAAGAGCACTATCAATTGCTCTGGCCGTTCTGCTCGTAGTAGCGGCTTTGCCGTTGAGCGCGAGTGCAGCGACCACAGGAAAAGTTGCTTCAATAGGCGTGAAGATAGTTGATGTTCCGAATACAAAGGATGCAGCTGTCTTTTCCCGGCCTAGTGCACGAGAAGACAATCTGATGAAACAGCATGGAGATGGCGTGGTTGCTGGCGATGAGAACGGCGAAGCCACGGAAGCGGATTTTAAGGCGGCTTTTGCTGAGCTTGATACGGTAATTGCAGCTCCCAAATGGGAGGGCGCAGGTACGGAAGCAAGCCCTTATCAGATCGGCAAGGGTTCCAAGTTCTATATCGCAATCGATATGAACGTGTATGCCCCCAACAATGAAAATGGCGGCTTCACAATGGGAACAACGCCTGTTTTGCAGGCTCCTAAGGATGCGATCACCGTCAACACCAAGTCGGTCGGCCATCCTGCTGCTTACGGAAAAGCATGTAATGCTTACGTGTTTACAGATCCGAAAGTAGGAAAGTATCTGCCCGGCGCTACGGGATTTACCATGGTTACGGCTGCCTACCTGAACGAAAAGGATAAGGATGGCAACGCAACTGACCGGTGGACCAACCAGTTCAGCGGCGGCTCCGGTTACATTCCCGTTGAGGGCGCCTGGGAAGTTCTGATCGAGGCAACAGCCTCTGGCGCGGCCGGTAAGTACTATATTGAGATCGCGCCTGAAAAAACAAACAGCAACGCCGGTCAGGTTACGGCAATTGCTTATAACCAGAACGGTAGAGACCTGGATAACATGGGCGATTCCAGGGGTACCGCAAATGACGGCGCTTCTACCGACAACATCGATTTTGGCGATCGCGTTTATTTTGAGATCGTTTCCAACGATCCCAAGATCAGCATCGCTGCCAACCAGAAGCTGAATCCCGTGGATACCGCTAAGATCACGGTAACGCTGAAGAACGGTAAGTGGGCTACCGCCCCTGCTGCGGCTGACTTCTCCGTTATGGATGGTTCCAGCCCGGTAGCCGGCGCTGTGACCGCTGTTACCCGCAAGAGCGATACCGAGGTTGAACTGACCATTAAGGGTTCTGCTCTGGATTCTGCTAAGAACTATACCATTAAGGCCGCTGCGGCCACTCATACCTCTACCTCCGGCGATCCCACCGCTGAGATCAGCACCACCGAGACCTTTACGGTGAAGCCTGCTCTTACTGGTACTGTAACGCTGGATAAGATGAGCCCGGTATACGGCGAGACCATCACCGCTACTTACAGCGGCGGCAATGCCACCACTGCCAAGTACACATGGACGGTAGGCGGCGCTGCTGCAAAGGGTACCGCTAACGGCAATAAGTACACTCCTGCTGCCAGCGAAGTTGGCAAGAAGATCAAGTGTGCTGTTTCCGATTCCACCGGTAACGCAGTTGGTACCAAAGAGGTTGAGACCACTGCTAACCTGGCCGCGAAGGCTCTGACTCTGCCTGCAGCTGCCAAGATCACAAATGTTCCTGGCATTAAGCAGGGCGCTACCAATTTGACGGTAAGCGGCACTTATACCTTCACTACTTCTGAAGGCCTGGTCGGCACCGACAAGGTTACCGTGGCCTATGACGCTACGTATAAGAGCTCTGCCACTCAGGGTACTGTCAATGATGTTGAGGTTACCCTGAAGACCACCCTGTCTGGTGCTCAGGCATCTGCTTACACCTTCGCCGGCGGTAAGGTGACCGGTGTTAAGGGTGAAGTAAGCGAAGCGAAGTACACCCTGAATACCACCGGCGGCACTGCCACCTATTCTGGTGACAATGTAACCGGAACCACCGTTTCCAACCTGGGCGGTAAGGTAACTGGTACAGTTACTGCTGCTTCTCTGGACGGCGGCATTCTGAGCGACGTAAAGGTTACCGGCGCTTCTGCTACCGGCATCAGCATCACAAACAACGGTGCTGACGGCAGCGACGCTACCTTCGAGTTCACTCTGCCCGCTACCACCGATGTGGTAAGCGTCACTGTAGCCCTGACCATTGGCAAGGGCGTAACCACCGTGAGCTTCGATAACCTGAACAAGACCTACGACGGCACTACCGAGTTCAAGGGCCAGATCACTACTCCCAACGTGACCCTGGCAGACTTCGGTATCACCGGCATCGAGTATGCTACCGCTGACGCAGGAGACGGCATTGAGATCAAGGTTACTCCCGCCAGCGCTCTGGGTACTGAGAAAGAGATCAATGGCGAGAACTACAAGTTCCCCGCAACTCTGTCCGGTAACATCGAGAAGGCTGATGCTAATACCATCACTGCTGATGTTCCTGCTGGCAGAATTCCCGATAACGCCGATAAGGACGCTGTGATCGCTGCTATCAAGAATGCTCCCGTTATGGTTGAAGGCTTCGGCGATGCTCAGGGTACTGTAGGAACCTACTTCAGCGATGCCGATATCGAGGCCGCTCTGAAGGATCTGGGTGAACCCATCTACACTGCCAGCGGCGAAAGCAAGGAGCCCTCTGACAACACCTTTGACGGCACTGAGGATGTGACCGTTGAGGGCGAAGTAGTAAAGGGCAGCACCTGGACACTGCCTGCCGGCGTTAAGCTGGAAGGCGCTGCAGTTGACACCAGCACTACCGCCCCCGCTGGTCTGGAGTTCATTCTGAACGACGAAGGCGATACCGTAGTTGGTGTTAAGGTAGTTGGCGAAGTTACCGCCGAAGTGAAGTTTGTTGTTGGTGAAGATCCCGACGAAAAGACCCTGACCATTCCCGCACTGACTCCTGTTGAGCCCGTAGCAGGCGGTGAGGAAGCTTGGGACTTCAGCAGCCTGGCTGGTCAGGATCTTAAGATCGATTTGACCTTCGCCGCTTCTGCTGATGGCGCTACTGCCCTGGGTAAGAACTTTAACGATGTCACCGGCAAGACCGTAAAGGTTACCGCTCCCATTAACCGTAAGGGCCAGCCCGTTACCTCCGGCATCAGCTTCGATACCATGGGTTACGGCAAGGCTGAGTTCGAAGAGGGCGAAGTTGACGCTGATGGCCTGATCGTTGCTCTGCCCAAGGTCACCAATGTGGTGAAGGGCGCTGAGTTCGTAGGCTGGTCTGTAGACGGTTCTGTAGAGAAGATCGTCGATATCAAGACCTATAAGCCCGACGACGGCACCACCCTGATCGCTGCATTCCGCGGCTACATGGTTGGCGATGGCGACGGCAAGGTTCGTCCTTCCGCTAACGTCACCCGTGCAGAGCTGCTGAAGATGCTGGTTGTTGCTTCCGGCGTCTATGATCCCACAAAGGATTATGGTAAGCCCAGCTTCACCGACGTAGGCAATGCCTGGTATACTTCCTACATTGCTTGCGCTGAGGAGGCCGGCATCACCGTAGGCGACGGCGACGGCAAGGTTCGTCCCAATGCCAAGATCACCCGTGAAGAGGCTTCCATCATGATCGCCAAGGCCTTTGGCGTGAAGGTTGAGAAGGGCGGCACTACCGATAAGATTTCCGACTTTGATAAGGTTTCCAGCTGGGCTAAGGATTACGTTGCTGCTCTGTGCAACAACGGCACCATCAACGGTTACAATGATGGCACCTTCCGCGCTGGCGCTAACATCAAGCGTATGGAATCTGCTACCATGACCAACCATTATCTGGGCCTCACCGCTGAGGAGAAGCTGACCATTAAGAACAGCACCGACATTAAGAACCCCTTCACCGATATCGTAGGCGATACCGTGACCTGGTCTTATGCCGACCTGATGTTCGCTTCTCTGAGTGTTCCCGCTACCTTCTATGGTACCGAGATCACCATGCCTGAGGCAGCTGAGTAATCAGTAATAAACAGCCGCAAGGCTGAAAAATTCGGCTAACCCCGAATAAAAGGAAGACCCATGCGAAAGCATGGGTCTTTCCTTTTATTCGGAAGTTTGGTATACTGGAAAAAAACATACAATAGCAATAATTATCATCTTGAGACTATCCCAGCCAGCGGCTATCCTAATCAACAACCACTCCTCACGTCATCCTGATGCGTGTAACGCCGAAGGATCTCGCCTATATCTCAACTAGCAACTAAAAAGCCCTTTTGACCGTCAGCCTCTGCAAATCGAGATTCTTCCAAGAAAACAAAGTTCACTTTGTTTTCTGTTCAGTAATGACAGTAAGAGCTAAAAACAACTTCCCCCTGTCATCCTGAGGCGTACAACGCCGAAGGATCTCGCCTATATCTCAACTAACAACTAAAAAGCCCTTTTGCCCATTGGTTTCTACAAACCGAGATTCTTCGCTTCGCTCAGAATGACAATAAGAGCTGAAAACAACTTCTTGCTGTCATCCTGAACCGAAAGTGAAGAATCTCGGCCATATCTCAGCCAAGGATTAGAGAACCTATCGAAAAGGTGAAACAGGATGTATTTTGTCTATATACTCACAAATAGAAATAACACAGTGTTATATACCGGAGTTACGAACAACCTGGAAAGACGAATTTATGAACATAAAAATGCTCTGGTAGAAGGGTTTACAAAAAAGTATAAAGTCCATAAGCTGGTATATTTTGATAGCAGCTTGGAAATTCAATCCGCGCTATTGCAAGAGAAAAGGAAATTAAAGGGTGGACAAGGGCAAAAAAGACGGCACTTATAGAAAAGGATAATCCAGAGTGGATGGACTTGGCAGAAAAATTGAATTTATTTGAGAAATTGTCCTGAATAGCGTTTTGATATTATTCCAAGGGTATGAGTCACTGAGTTTTGACAAATCAAAAATGTTTTACACATTTCTGACTACTCCCCTGTTATCACTGAGCAAAAGATGCTTCGCATCTTTATGAAGGATCTCGGTTATATCCTGGCCAACAGCTAATAAAGCCCTTTTGCCCGTCAGTCTCTGCAAATTGAGATTCTTCCAAGAAAACAAAGTTCACTTTGTTTTTTGTTCAGTAATGACAGTAAGAGCTAAAAACTATTCCACACTGTCATTCTGAGCGAAGCGAAGAATCTCGAATATATCACAGTCAGCGGCTAAAAAGGCCTTTTATCTATCAGTCTCTGCAAACCAAGATTCTTCACTTAAGGTTTAGAATGACAGTAAGTAATGATTGCTAAACTGTTCATCCAATTACAAAAAAATAATCCAGCGCGGGAGGCGCATTCCATGGAAGTAAAAACAGAAAGCCAGTGTCCGGTTTACCGGAAATGCGGCGGGTGCCAGCTGCAAAACCTGAACTATGAGCGGCAGCTTCAGTGGAAGCAGGACCGCTGCCGGAAGCTGTTGGGTCACTTTGGAAAAATAGAACCCATCCTGGGCATGGAGCATCCCTATCATTACCGCAACAAGGTGCAGGCCGCCTTTGCCTGGGACAGGCGGGGCGGAAAGATCATCTCCGGGGTGTATCAGTCCGGTACCCATTGGGTGGTGCCGGTGGATTCCTGTCTCACAGAGGATCAAAAGGCCGATGAGATCATCGTTTCCATCAGAAAGCTTTTAAAGGCCTTCAAGCTTCGCCCCTATGAGGAAGACACAGGCCGGGGGTTTTTGCGCCATGTGCTGGTAAAGCGGGGCTTTCAGACAGGGGAGATCATGGTGGTGCTGGTAACAGGCACCCCGGTGTTCACGGCAAAAAAACACTTTATGGAGGAGCTTTTGAAGCTTCACCCGGAGATCACCACCATCGTTCAGAATGTGAACGATACCCGCACCTCCATGGTGCTGGGCCAGCGGGAAAAAACGCTGTACGGCCCGGGGTATATTACCGATCTGCTCTGCGGCTGTAAATTCCGCATTTCGCCCAAGTCCTTTTACCAGATCAATCCGGTGCAGACAGAGCTCCTTTACGGGAAAGCCATGGAATATGCGGCGCTGACCGGGAAGGAACGGGTGCTGGACGCTTACTGCGGGATCGGCACCATCGGGCTTGTAGCGGCGAAAAGCGGCGCGGGAAATGTGCTGGGAGTGGAAGTGAACCGGGACGCCGTAAGGGACGCCATCACAAACGCCAGGGAAAATCAGGTGAAAAATATTTACTTCACCTGCGCAGACGCAGGGGAATTTATGGCAGCTGCCGCCCTTGAGGGCCAAAAATTTGATAACGTGTTTCTGGACCCGCCCCGGGCAGGCGCCAGCAAAGAGTTTTTAGAAGCGCTCTGCTCCCTGGCCCCAAATAAGGCGGTTTATATCTCCTGCAATCCCGAAACCCTCGCCCGGGATCTCCGCTTTTTGCAGGCAAACCACTACAAAGTCCAAAAAATCCAGCCCGTGGATATGTTCCCCCATACCCAGCATATTGAATGCGTGGTACAGCTTTCTCGCAAAAGCAGATGTTGATAAAAAAAGATAAATATTTTAGATGAGCAATTCTCACCCTACCATTATGCCAATTAGCACATTTAATTTTGTTCAGAGAGAAAAGCAAAGATGCAAGAATGTGGTGAAAGATGAGAAGGGGCCTTATAAAAATAAGAAAAAGCATAATTCAAAACGAGGTTGATAATTAGTGATAGATGATACAAAAAGTAAGCAGGTATATGAAATATTGCTTATGCCAGTAAACTGTGAAAAGCATAGTGGGTTTGGCAAAGACAGGAAAGTCCATATCAAAAAAGACAATAATACTATTACAACTACAGAAACATATTGGCCACAATATGTAGATAGAAAAACCGGAACTCAATTTAGA